>JAFAKI010000311.1 GCA_019235595.1 Mucilaginibacter sp.
CCGACGGGTAACCTGATTACCGATCCGAAAGATGCGGGAACATTCCAGTCTGAAGGCCAGGATTTACAGTACACCTACAAAACATCAATAGATTTTAAAGATGACGGCAGCGGTTATACCATTGACTGGATTAACCCAGCACCTCCATTTGTAAAAGGAACCTACCAGGTATTGCTTTATGCTGATGGTGGCAAAATGGGTTCAACATCATTTAGCTTGAAGTAATTGCTATTATTTATAAAGTAATGAAGCTGCTTGTGATTAACAAGCAGCTTTTTTTATGCGATAGTGGTAGAGACGCCATGCATGGCATCGGGATATCCCTAAAAATAAAAACTATGTCATTTCGAGCCAACCGGGATGGGAGTA
This sequence comes from Mucilaginibacter sp., assembly GCA_019235595.1. GTDB lineage: Bacteria > Bacteroidota > Bacteroidia > Sphingobacteriales > Sphingobacteriaceae > Mucilaginibacter. Next base: position 370 of record JAFAKI010000311.1, read on the forward strand.
GTATTTAGGGGAGAAATCTTCGCGTTCTGCATATTCGCTATGCATGATGGATAAGATTTTTCCTCGCTCTAATGCTCAATCCCATCCCGGTTGGCTCAAAATGGCATAATATTTCATCATTTATAGCGATGGGTTTGAAACTCATCGTTATAAATGATATCAGGATCACGATGCCTCAGGTAAACTGAAATAGAAGGTAGTTCCGGCGCCGATGGCGGTCTCGAACCATACTTTACCGCCGGCATTTTCAATAGAGTTTTTCACGAATGCAAGGCCGAGCCCCGTGCCCGAGCTCTTAGTAGTGAAGTTTGGCTCAAATATTTTTTCACGCAGGTTATCAGGAATACCGTTACCGTTATCTTTTACGCTGAGCAAAATATTTTTACTGGTTACCAAATAGTTGATCTCTATTATGCCTTGCCTGTCAGGCGGTATAGCTTCTATCGCATTTTTCAGCAGATTATTAAAGCACCTGAGTAATTGATCCCTGTCCGCATTGATGAAAAATTGGCTATCGGGCGGGCTAAATACGATCCTGATGTTATCCATTTGTTTAAAAATGGTTACTGCCTGGGTCAATGCTTCGAAAATATCCATGCGTACTATCCTGGTATCAGGCATTTTTGCAAATGCCGAAAACTCGGACGCAATAGATGACAGACTTTCTATCTGCTCGACAAATGATTTGCTAAAGCGCTCGAATTTCTGATCGAATTTTGGGTCTTTATCTCTCCACGATTTTTCCAATAGCTGCAAACCCAGTTTTAACGGCGTAAGCGGATTTTTGATCTCATGTGCAACCTGTTTAGCCATTTCGCGCCATGCGCTTTCCCTTTCAGATTGGGCGAGCTTTTGGGCGCTTTGCTCCAACGCGGCAATCATATTATTATATTCAGTGATCAGCGCGCCGATCTCATCATTCCGCTGCCATTTTATAGGCTCGTTCTTTTGACCATAAATAGTTTTACTCAGGCTCATTTGAATAATGTTTAATGGGTTGGTAATCTGCCGGGCTATAAATACGGCCAGCAAGCCTATCGCAATAAATATTAACGCATACACATTGATCATGGCGTTTAACAGCGCACCGGCCCGTTGTTTATAATCGGCTTCATTCGAAAAATAAGGTAACTGCAAATAACCCAATGTACGCTTAGAATCCTTAACAGGAACGTACGCAGCTTTATAGTTCAATTCACCGATAATCTCGTTGTGAATATATTCTGATTTTTGAAGTTTGTTAAGGTAGATGAACGCCTTGGCATTTATCCGTGGTGCGAGCAAGCCATAGTCGTATAGTTTGGGCTGTGTTGAAACGATTTCTGCACCGTTTGTATTAAACAGCGCCAGATCAACCGAATAGGTTTTGGCAAACTCGCTGAATTTGAGTTGAAAACTTTCGATTGAATTGTTATTGAATGCCTCGTAAATAAGGTCACTGCTTTCGAATGCTTTTGCAATATGCGATGCCTTCTCGCTAATCGTTTGCTCCTGCTGGGCATTGTACTGGTCAACAATAGACAAATAGGTTATTATGCCGACCATAATTAGCGTTATCACCACCGCAAAAACTATAGATAACTGGATACGGGTTTTGTATAATACCTTGTCAAAATTTAGTTGAAGCACCCAATGCAGGTAATTGTCCTTGATGTACATTATCCGTATGCGCGCCCACAACCATCTGACGGTAATACAAATAACCGCGAAGAACAGAAATACAATAAAGAAGAATGTAATGGATGTTATTGTATTGATAAGGATATCGTTCTCTTTACTTACAACAATGAGCGTTCGTTTTGATGGCTCGTATATAAGATGGTTATATCCTTTTAATATTCCGAATCGTTCCGATTCCGTACTTCTGGTATTAGCAAACACATATTTCTTTAAATTACCCTTCAAATCATGGTTAATAAGACTGTAAACATAACGGCCATTTTGACTGAGCAGTTTATTATCAGCGTAAAATGCATAGGAATAATCTTTAAAAAGATCGTTTGATTTGTAGTTCCCGTCAATAAGCAATGCAGGGAAGGAATTTTCACCATGTAAAAATTTCGATTCCAGTTCGACGACTATGGTGCCAATATTCGCATCGCCCTTAAATATGGGTATCAGGGCAAGGTATTTTAATTCGCCAAATGTGCCTATGTTGCGATAAAAATGATCAGATTCTTTAAAGAATGACTCGAACTTGATCATGTCTTTGAACATATCCAGTTCATAAACTTTATCTCCTAAAGCTTCTCCTTTATAGTTGTATTCGTGTATTTTAAATTCATATTTTCCCAGGTAGCCATCAAAATATTTTCGTTGTATATGGTCGGCCAGCGCGGTAAGTGTATTGTGCACTGTGTCGGAAAAATATCGTTGTATCACCGGGTCGGTAACTATCCGTTTATCAATATCCTTGAACATATTATTGGCCACAGCATCATTCGGGGCTTCCAGTTGTTTGACAAGATCTTGACGGGTTGCTTTTTCTTTGATCGACTGGAAATGATTAAGCTTTATGGCAGATAATATAGCGCAGAGTAAAATGATAACGACGAGCGAATAGGAGGTTATTTTACCCTGATAATAGCGGTACGCATATCCCCTGAGAATAACCCAAACCGCCCAAAACATGTAAAAACTTGTAAATTCATGATCCTGGTAGCCGGCTATAATGGTCGACACGATCATGCTTAACATAAGGATGACCAACTGATGCGTGGTGGGTATCGCCAGCCTGCTGCAAACTGTCAGTGCCACCTCTGTTAGCAGATAAAATATCAGGAAACTGAAACATAGCATTATCACGCCAAGCACACTAAACCCCGACAGGTTGAGGACGTTATTGACGTCGAAATTGATATCGGAATATCTGACCAGGCCGTAAAACAAGCGCAAAAGTGTCGTTGAACTTGCATCCAGTAGCAGCACAAAAGCAATAACTATGATATAGCCAATAAACTTGTTATAGCCATTGGTAAGGACCTTATCCTTGTGACGAAAAACAAATGTGGCAAACCACGCGCAATACAGTATGTTGATGCAGAAATCACCCAATGACGGGAATAGTGGCCCGGTACTATAATGTTGCGGATTGAAAATTTCGGGTTGATGGGAAAATCCAGGCCAGCCGTAATGCAGGTTGATAATTCTTAGCAGGATTATAAAAGAAGCTAAAAGGAGGAAGGATAAATAAATGTAGCCTTTAAGAGCGATATAATTGCAGATGCTGTGCACAAGCAGGAACAGAACAAGCGCACATAATACCCATAGTACAACCTCGAAATAGAAGAACTTATGACCAACCTCATTGTCCTTTACCTTGACAGAGAATAGCAGCGTGTTATCCAGGCTGTGTACCTCATAAACGTTTCTGTCTGTAAAATCAGCTATCTCGATGTTGTTATCTGTTAATAAATTGTTTGAGAAACCATTATGCAAATACTGATTTTGAACCTTATAGCCGCTTATTACGGGTATAAAAAAGAGCGCCGAAAAATTGCCTTCGCTCTTTTTTATGACATCATAACTGCCGTTTGGTTCTCCAACAAATGAATATCCGTTATGTATGGAAGCCGGGCGTTGCGGTATGACTTTAACCCCGCTCCAGAATGCAAGGCGGTTGTCTTTATAAGTGAGTACCCAGATATTCTCGTCGGTGGTGAATTGTTTGATAACTTTCAGCGCTTCCTGTTCGTCAGAGCCCAGCGTTTTAAGCTTGTTGAAGTTGTACTTGTCATCAATAAAGTTTTTTACAAGGGTCTCCTTCGTGTGAAGATTGTCCTCAAGGGTTTGCCCGGTTTGAAAAAGATTATTTCTCGGGGTGTAGGTTTTCTGGACAATAACTGCCGTGAGCAATAAACTGGCAAAAAGCAAAGCCAGCAACAATCGTATTTTAGCGGATGTTGTCAAGATGCTAACAAGGTAACGTAAAAATACAATACAAAAAACAAAGCCATCCGGTTTGGATGGCTTTTAATATTTAATTTAACAATTTCTATTCAGGCAGAACGGCACTGCTGGTTGGCATAGCCCTGTCAACTTTCTTCACCAGGCCTTGAAGCACATTACCAGGTCCTACCTCGGTGAAGGATGTAGCCCCATCTTCTATCATGTGCATCACGGTTTGTGTCCAGCGTACAGGCCCTGTTAACTGGGCGATCAGGTTATGTTTGATCTTCGCCGGATCAGTATAAGGTTTCGCGTCGATATTTTGATAGATCGGACAAACCGGTTCTTTAATTTCGGTATGAACTATAGCGTGTTCTAATTCCACGCGTGCTGCCTCCATCAATGGTGAGTGAAAAGCGCCGCCTACATTCAGTTTAAGGGCGCGTTTAGCACCTGCAGCTGTCAGTTTTTCACAAGCGGCATCAACACCGGCGATGGTACCCGAAATAACCAGCTGGCCAGGGCAGTTATAGTTAGCCGGCACTACTACGTCAGTCAGTTCATGACAAATATCTTCCACCGTAAAATCATCCAGCCCTAAAATGGCCGCCATGGTTGACGGTTGTATCTCACAGGCCTTTTGCATGGCATTGGCGCGAGCAGCTACCAAACGCAGACCGTCTTCAAACGACAGTGCTCCGGCTGATACAAGTGCTGAAAATTCACCCAAAGAATGCCCGGCAGCCATATCAGGTTTAAAATCATTGCGCAATACTTTGGCTAATATAACCGAATGCAAAAAGATAGCCGGCTGTGTTACTTTGGTTTGTTTAAGGTCTTCATCAGTACCGTTGAACATAACATCAGTAATGCGAAAGCCTAAAATCTCATTGGCCTTTTCAAATAATTGACGGGCATCTTCCGATCTTTCATAAAGATCTTTACCCATGCCTACAAACTGGGCGCCTTGCCCTGGGAAAATATATGCTTTCATGTGGTTTATTAGTTGATTGGGTTGATTGAGTTAAGTGGTTGATTGAGTTGATCGACAGTTGAAATAACTTATTCAACTTAATCCAACCTAATCAACTCATTCAACCTAACTTCGCCGATATCAAATTTAAAAACTCTGCGCGGGTTTTTTCTTTTAAAAATTCGCCGGTAAATGCAGAGGTAGTGGTTACTGAATTTTGTTTTTGTACACCACGCATACTCATGCACAAATGGCGGCACTCAATTACGATACCAACACCCAATGGATGCAACGTATCCTGAATACAATCCCTTATTTCATTAGTCAAACGTTCCTGAACCTGTAAACGACGGGCAAACACATCTACGATTCGCGGTATTTTGCTTAAACCCACTACGTGTCCGTTCGGAATATAAGCTACATGGGCCTTGCCGAAGAATGGCAGCATATGATGCTCGCACATCGAATAGACCTCAATATCTTTCACCACCACCATCTGGCTGTATTCTTCTTTGAACATGGCTGATTTCAGGATCGCTTTTGCATCCAGATCATAGCCCTGGGTAAGATATAGCAGGGCTTTTGCTACCCTTTCAGGGGTTTTTTGCAGGCCTTCCCGTTTAGGGTCTTCTCCGATATGCTGTAAAACCTCGTGATAATGGTTACTCAGGTTGTCGATCAAATCAGAATTATATCTGTCGATCTTTACATAGCCTTCTATATTGTCGTCGTCGTCCTGGATAAGATGGTTTTTGCTCATTTGTCAGGTTTAATCGCCAAAGTACTCGGCTGAATTGTTTTCGGTTTCGTAAAGCTTTATGGAATGCAAAAATACGCCCTTATGTGCTTCGATGGGGCCTTTTAGCTGGTTAAATATCTCAATGCAAAGCAACTCTGTCGATGCCATTTTGCCGGCCATAAACGGAACATCCAGGTTGATGTTCTTATGGTCCAGTTTTTCGATCACATGCTCGTTGATGATTATTTTTAGCTCTTTCAGGTCGATAAGGTAACCGGTTGCATGTGTTACTTCGCCCTTAACCGTTACAAACAAATTATAATTGTGACCATGCCAGTGTGGATTGGCGCATTTGCCAAAAACCTCCGCATTCTTCTCCTCGCTCCATTCCTCACGGTACATTCTGTGGGCAGCATTAAAATGCTCCTTCCGTGTCATGTATATCATCATAGTAATAATTGGTGCAAATATACAAAACAAAAACAAGGGCTTTGTTCTATCTTAGCTGTCAAAATAAAGCCATTTATTTATGCGGATATTGGTTGTTTCTGCTACGGAGTTTGAAGTCGGAGATTTGAAGTCGGAAGTCGGAAGTCAGAGTCAAGAGTCAAGAAGCAAGAATCAAGACATAGATTTTCTGGTTACAGGTGTCGGGATGGTGGCAACCGCATTTGCTTTGGGAAGACATTTGGCTACTCATCAATATGATCTGGCTATAAACCTGGGGATAGCTGGAAGTTTTGATCGGAATATAACTCTTGGGGAAGTGGTAGAGGTTTTGGAAGACCAATTATCTGAATTAGGTGCAGAGGATGATGAGACCTTTTTGCCGATTGAAACTTTGGGTATTGGTGAAAGTATATTGAAAACAGATGCACGGCTATCATCTTATACTGATCAGCAACTAAAACAGGTGACAGCTATTACCGTAAATACCGTTCATGGGCACGAACTCAGCATCCAAAAACTAACAGCCCGTATCCAGCCACAATTGGAAAGCATGGAAGGCGCTGCTTTTTTTTATTCCTGCAAACAGGCGGAGGTTCCTTGTTTACAAATCAGGGCAGTGTCAAATTATGTAGAAAAACGCAACCGCGATGCCTGGCAAATAGGGCTTGCTATTAAAAATCTGAATAGTTTTGCGTTGGAGTTGTTGGAGAAGTTGTAGAGGTTAGAAAGGTTGTAAAAGTTGTTTGACAGCTTTTATCCTTTTTTGCAACGTCTACAACTATTACAACCTCTACAACCATTACAACTAAAAAAATGAAACTAACGCTCGGCTTTTCGCCATGCCCCAACGATACCTTTATTTTTGATGCACTTATTCATCACAAGATCGACACAGAAGGTTTAGAGTTTGAAGTGTTTTATGATGATGTAGAGACGCTGAATCAAAAAGCTTTCCGAGGAGAGTTGGATATTACCAAATTGAGTTATCATGCCTTTGCTTATGTGGTCGATAAATACGTGTTGTTAGATGCAGGCAGCGCTCTAGGCTTTGGGGTTGGACCGCTGTTGATTTCGAATGTCGAATTTTCAATTTCGGATTTAAATAATGTTGAGCGCAGAATTGGAATACCGGGAAAATACACCACGGCTAACTTCCTTTTAGGATTAGCTCTTCCTGAAGCAACTAATAAACAAGAACTGGTATTTTCTGAGATCGAGGATGCAGTATTGAGTGGCAAGATAGACGTAGGGCTGATCATTCACGAAAATCGTTTTACTTACCAGGATAAAGGTCTGAAGAAAATTATCGACCTGGGGGATTACTGGGAAAAACAAACCGGTTGTGCTATTCCGCTGGGGGGCATTGTG
>JAFAKI010000095.1 GCA_019235595.1 Mucilaginibacter sp.
TTATTCCAACTTCACATTACCTATCAAAGTAAATTGGCCATCAACTATTTAGGCTTTCAGAATAATATTTTTTGTACCTTACCTATCCTTAATCACAGAGATGAAAAGATTAACTCTCACCCTCGTACTGATAACTTTAATGCTCAGCGCCTACGCGCAAAGCAAAAAAATAGATACCCTAAGGGTTGCCCTGAGTAAGGCTACCCAGCCCGATACCGTCAGGTTAAAAATATTACATGAACTAGTCCGTAATTATTTCATTTCGAAACCTGACTCTTGCCTTCTTTTTGCGCAGGAATCTTATGACATAGCAGTAAAATATAAACGTGTGAAGGACCAGGCCCAGGCATTGAATGGTATGGCTAACTCTTATACTACTTTAGGCGATTATGCCAAGGGCTTTTCCCTGTATTTTAAATCAATAAGGCTTTTTGAAACCCTTAATGATGTGCCCGGAGTAGTGATTGAATATAGCAATATAGGCAGCGGTTATACAGAAAAGCAAGAGTATTTAAAGGCCCTTCCTTACCTCCAGACAGGATTAAAAAAATGGACTGCGTATTTAAAAACACATAAACCGGCAAATCATACTGAAAAAGAAGAAGGGCCCATACTTTTTTTAAATATCGGCGAAGTTTTCCTGTACACCCACCAAATTGATTCAGCCGATCATTACCTGCAGCTTAGCTACGCAGATTCAAAGAAAAATAATTATGTCGATCTGCTGGGCAATATAGAGCGCGACCTTGGAGAAATTGAAGTTGCAAGGAAACATAAAGATGCCGCACTTCATTATTTCAGGCATTCGATACCCTATTCGGTAACCAATGAAGACGCCGAAATGCTGAGTGTCACCTACCTGAGCATAGCCAATTTATATCATCTGTACAAACAGCAGGATTCAGCGGAATATTATGCAACAAAGGATAGCCTTTACAGCCAGGACAAAGTAAAACAACTGTTATCTCTTGACTTTGATGAAAAACAAAGGCTGAAGGAAATTGAGGCCAACAAAGCCGAAACCCGTAATACAATACGTTTTTATGTACTGCTTGCCGGGCTGGCAATCCTTTTGCTGCTGGTAATTATTTTTTGGTTCGCAAACAAACAAAGAAAAAGAGCATATAACCTGCTTCAGCGGCAAAAACAGGAGACCGATCTTCAGAGGACAAAGGTTGAGCACACACTCGAAGAACTCAATGCCACACAAACCCAGCTTGTCCAGTCGTACAACAACATCACTGTTTTGAGCCAGATCGGCAAGGAAATTACCTCGACCCTCGATCTGGATACCATTTTAAACACAGTTTACCAAAAGGTAAACGAGTTAATGGATGCAAGCGTTTTTGGGATTGGCATTTTTATACCGGAAGAGGAGTCCATCTATTACCGCATGGCCATTGAGGATGGCAAACGCTATACGCCCTACCGTAGAAAAATGGATAATAAAAATCAGCTTCCTGTTTGGTGCATCGAGAACAATAAGGAAGTATTTATCAATAATGTACGGAAAGAATACACCAATTATATCAGTGAGTATGCTGAAGTTATTGATGCGACGCTGGACGACGGTTCAAGGTTCAAATCTCCCGTTTCATTAATTTATCTGCCGCTTACCGTCGAAGAAAAGGTCATCGGGCTCATTACGGTCCAATCGTTCAAAGAGGATGCTTATACGCAGCGTCATCTGGATATACTTAAAACGCTTGCTTCATACACCGCCGCAGCCCTGTATAACGCCAGCTCATTCGAAAAACTTCAAACCACGGTAAATGAACTCCAATTAACGCAGAAACAATTAATACAGTCGGAGAAAATGGCCTCATTGGGCGAGCTTACCGCAGGTATTGCCCACGAAATACAGAACCCGTTAAACTTTGTGAATAATTTCTCGGAAGTGAACAAGGAGCTGCTTGTTGAGCTGAAAGAGCAGGTTGACAAAGGCGATCTGGTTGAAATTAGAGCTATTGCCAATAACCTGATCGAAAACGAGGAAAAAGTAAGTCACCACGGCAAGCGCGCTGACTTTATAGTGAAGGGTATGCTGCAGCACTCGCGCGCCAGCACAGGCGAAAAACAGTCGACCAATATCAATACCCTTGCCGATGAATTTTTCAAGCTATCTTATCACGGGCTGCGGGCGAAGGACAAATCGTTCAACTCGGAAATGTCGACTCATTTTGATGAAAAGTTGCCCAAAGTGCCCGTAGTGCAACAGGATATGGGCCGCGTGTTGCTCAACCTGTTCAACAATGCCTTTTATGCAGTTAATCAGAAAACCAAAACTGCAGGGCGGGATTATAAGCCATCGGTTGAGGTGAGCACAGCAAAAGAAAATGGATCGATCCTGATCAAAGTGAAGGATAACGGCAACGGAATATCCGATGCGATAAAAGACAAGATCATGCAGCCATTTTTCACCACCAAACCTACCGGCGAAGGTACAGGCCTGGGATTGTCGATCAGTTATGATATCGTAGTAAAAGGCCATGGCGGAAGCATCGAAGCCGATAGCAAAGAGAATATCGGTTCTGAATTTATAATTAAATTACCTGCAACTTAATCAATAAATGAAAAAAACCTTCATCCTTATTTTATTGCTTTTTAGCTTTTTTACAGCGAACGCACAACACAAAAAAAGTGACACCTTATTGGTAGCCTTACAAAAGGCGAATACGGACACCAGCAAATATGTTGCACTCATAATCCTAAGCAGGCATTATTACCTGTCTTATCCGGATTCGGCAATCATTTTTGCACAACGTGGCTATGAAATTACTGTGAAAAACAACTGGATCAATGCGCAGGCCTTCGCTCTTAAAAGGCTGGCAGATGCCTACGGCAACCTGGGCGACTATGTTAAATCCGTTCAATATTATTTTAAGGCACTGAGGGCGTCCGAAAGTATTAATGATGTTATAGAAGAGGCGTCAATTAATAATAACATCGGTTCAACCTATATTCAAAACCAGGACTATAAAAAAGCACTCCCTTATTTATATACCTCGAAGCGGCAATTATTCAACTATAGCTCGTCCCATAGATCAGCGCCAAGAGCACTCCGTTTGGAATGTTTCGTTTATCTGAATTTGGGTGAAAATTATCTTTCCCTTAAGCAGATCGACTCTGCTGCACATTACCTTGACCTGGCCTACGAACATGTGGAAGCGCCTGGACATAAGGAACTTATTGATGAGTTGATGGGAAACATCCAGCTCGACCAGGGCAAAGTTGCAGCGCTCCGGGGTAATAAAAACGAGGCCCTTGGCCATTTCAGAGAGGCAGTAATCTACTGCACCGCCAGCGGTGATGTTACGAATTTAAGTGAGGCCTATCTGAGTACTGCACAATTGTATCATCAATACAAGAAGCAGGATTCAGCTGAATATTTTGCACGCAAGGCGATTGAAGTCGCCGGTGCGGGCAAGTTTGAGCAAAGCGTGTTGAATGCCGGAAAAGTGTTGTATCAGTATTATGATGAGGACCACAACCTTCCCGAGGCCTATAAATACTATAAAATAACTACTGAAGCGAAAGACAGCTTATACAGCCAGGACAAAGTTAAACAACTGCTCACTTTGGATTTCGACGAAAAGCAGCACCAGGCGGATATCGCCGCAGCACAGAAGCAATACCGCGCAAATGTGCGCATGTATGCGCTGATAGCAATACTTATTGTATTTCTATTGCTGGTTGTCATCTTTTGGAGAAACAGTAATCAACGGAAAAAGGCCAACCAGCTTTTACAGCAACAAAAGGAAGAGATACAAACCACGCTTGGCGAATTGAAAACCACGCAGGCCCAACTGGTGCAATCGGCCAAAATGGCTTCATTGGGTGAGTTAACAGCAGGCATTGCCCATGAAATACAGAACCCGTTGAATTTCGTCAACAATTTCTCGGAAGTAACCGCTGAGCTGACCGGAGAATTAAAAGAAGAGTTGAAGAACGGCAATACTAAAGAGGCCATCGCGATAGCTGACGACATCGAGCAAAACGCTCAAAAAATTCGCCATCATGGCAAACGAGCGGACTTTATTGTGAAGGGCATGTTGGAGCACAGCCGTACCAGCACCGGCGAAAGACAGGTTACCAATATCAATGTCCTGGCTGAAGAGTTCCTGAAACTTTCCTATCACGGTCTCCGGGCAAAGGACAAAAACTTTAATGCCGAACTAGTTACTCATTTTGACTCCAATCTTCCCAAAGTAAATATAGTGCAACAGGACATTGGCCGGGTGTTAATCAACCTGTTTGGCAATGCCTTTTATGCCGTTAATCAGAAAGCAAAAACCGCCGGTGGAGATTATAATCCGACTGTCGAGGTAAGTACCTCTCAGCAGAACGGTTCAGTCGTGATTTCTGTAAAGGACAACGGCACGGGGATATCTGATGCGATAAAAGACAAGATTATGCAGCCCTTCTTCACCACCAAACCTACCGGAGAGGGGACTGGTTTGGGATTATCGCTCAGTTATGATATCGTAGTAAAAGGCCACGGCGGAAGCATCGAAGCCGATAGTAAAGAAAACATCGGATCTGAATTTATCATTAAATTACCTACAACTTAATCAATAAATGAAAAAAACGTTCATCCTTATTTGTTTTCTTTTTAGTTTTTTTGCAGCCGACGCTCAACACAAAATTGTCGATTCACTCAGGGGCAAACTCAACACCAACCTTGATGATACGGCACGACTCAATATAATGCTCGAGTTGAGCCACGCCTACTACCTTTCAAACCCTGATTCTAATATCATATTTTCACAGCAGGCATATACTATAGCTGAAAAGTATAAACTTTTGCAAAAGCAGTCTACCGCACTCAGTTCGATGGCCACCGGGTACACAACACTGGGTGATTATCCCAGATCTATCCAACTTTATTACCGGTCTCTGAGAATTTCGGAAAGCATTCATGATGTCCTGGGTATCACCAGGGTGGCAAATAATTTAGGCGATACTTACACACGGGAAGGTGATTACAGCAGAGCACTCAATTATTTGCTTCCCACGGAAAAACAGTGGCGGGCATATATAAAGGGTCATAATCACAACGATCGCACCAGCGCGAGATTATGGCCGATACTACTGCTGAATATCGGAGAAGACTATCTTAATCTCGGCAAGATCGATTCAGCGGATCATTATTTGCAACTAAGTCATAAAGAAGGAAAAAACTTCATTGACCTGCTGGGGAATACCTATCGCGATTTTGGTGAGGTGGAAATAGCACGCAGCCATACAGATAAGGCATTAAAATACCTCAGCGACGCGATACGCCTTTCCAAATCGATAGGCGACCAGCAAATGATGAGTGAATCCTATCTCAGCGAATCCAAACTATATCACAATAACAAGCGACAGGATTCGGCCGAATATTATGCGCAAAAAGCGCTCGACGTGGCCAGTGCCGGTAAGTTTGAGCAGGATGTTCTGAATGCCGGCAAAGTGCTTTACAACTACTATGATGAAGATCATAATTTGCCACTAGCCTATAAATATTTCAGGATGGCAACTGCCGCCAAAGATAGCCTTTACAGCCAGGAGAAGGTAAAACAAATGCTATCCCTTGATTTTGAAGAAAAACAGCGACAGCAGGAGATTGCAGCTGCACAGGAACAATATCGTGCTTCCGTCCGCATGTATTCACTCATAGCCGGGATGGTGGTGCTGGTAGTGCTGGCATTTGTCTTCTGGCGGGCCAACAAGGCAAGGACAAAAGCCTACAACCTGCTGCATAAGCAAAAGGAAGAGATCGACTTTCAAAAAGCGAAGGTTGAACATACGCTGGCAGAATTGCAGACCACCCAGGCCCAGTTGGTGCAATCGGCTAAAATGGCCTCATTGGGTGAGTTGACTGCAGGCATTGCCCACGAAATACAGAATCAGCTCAACTTCGTGAACAATTTTTCGGATGTAAACCGTGAAATGATCGGGGAGCTAAAAGAAGAATTAAAGAGTGGCAACGTTAGTGAGGCTTTAGTAATTGCGGACGACATTGAACAAAACGAGGTAAAAATAAATCATCATGGCAAACGCGCGGACTTCATCGTCAAAGGTATGCTTCAGCATAGCCGTACCAGCACCGGCGAACGACAGGAGACCAATATCAATACGCTGGCCGAGGAATTTCTAAAACTTTCGTATCATGGTCTGCGGGCAAAGGATAAAAGCTTTAATGCCGAACTGGTAACTCATTTTGATAGTTCGTTACCTAAAATCAACGTGGTGCAACAGGATATTGGCCGGGTACTGATCAATTTGTTTGGCAATGCCTTTTATGCGGTTAATTAGAAAGCGAAAACTGCCGGGGCGGATTACAAGCCCTCCGTTGAGGTAAGTACTGTCCGGCAGAATGGCTCCATTCTGGTGAAAGTTAAGGACAATGGCAACGGCATACCCGATGCGATAAAAGACAAGATTATGCAGCCATTCTTTACCACTAAACCTACAGGAGAAGGAACGGGGTTGGGCTTATCATTAAGCTATGATATTGTGGTAAAGGGGCATGGGGGGTGTATACGGGTTGATAGTAGGGAAGGTGTGGGATCGGAGTTTATTATGTTATTACCTTTAAATTAGATAGATGCGTAGCCTTTTATATGGTTCATGCCTACGGCACTTATGTTGGTATAGCGTGAATGCAACGGGTTGAAACCCGTTGTTACAAGATGTACCGGGCCGATGGCCCTTTGACAATGAAATAGG
>JAFAKI010000133.1 GCA_019235595.1 Mucilaginibacter sp.
TCGAAACAGAAAATAGCTGAGGAGTTGAAGAAGATTTAATTTGTTGATTAGGTTAAATGGTTGATTGAGTTGATTAGGTTAATATTTCAACTTAATCAACTCAATCTAACTCAATCAACTTAATCAACCCTAACCATAATGCAATTCCGACTATTAAAAGATAAAGTTCTTTCGAAACTCATGCTTATCCTCACTATACTATCTGTTTCGGTAGTGGTAGCGATAGGCATTGGTTTGTACTATAAATCTGTTCCAGTACTTAGTAGTTCTTCGTGGTGGCATTTACTTAGCTCAAGCGAATGGAAACCACTTAAAGGGCGGTTTGGCTTCTTCCCATTCATTATGGGCACGCTCTGGGTCACTGGTATAGCGATCATTATCGCACTGCCATTGTGTTTGCTTAGTTCATTTTATATTACGGAATATGCGCCGCAACGAGTCCGAAAAATACTGGTTCCGTTTGTCAACTTGTTATCGGGCATTCCCCCGGTAATTTTTGGTGTATGGGGGGTATTATTTATCATTCCGCTCATACAAAATCATATTGCACCGCATTTTGTCGAGTTTTCTACCGGATACAGCGTACTGGCTGGTGGTATTGTACTGGCGGTAATGATATTTCCGCTTATTGTCAGTATCGTATGCGAGGTGCTTAATACTATCCCGAAGGAGCTGAAAGAAGCCTCTCTATCGTTAGGCGCAACTAAATGGGAAACCATCCGAAAAGTATATCTCCGAAAGGCTCAGCCCGGCATTGTAGCTGCTACGGTATTAGCCATTTCAAGGGCTTTCGGCGAAACCATAGCGGTATTGATGGTTTGCGGAAATAATGCGGCTGTACCGCATTCTGTATTTGACGCTGGTTACCCCCTGCCCGCATTGATCGCCAATAATTATGGTGAGATGCTATCTATACCAATGTACGATTCTGCATTGATGTTTGCTGCATTATTGCTGTTCGTTATCATTCTGTTATTCAATATTATATCAAGGGTGATTTTAGCCCGGTTGGAAAGGAAACTAGCTGCATGATCAGACGGAAATTAGAAGAAAACTTTTTCAGGGTACTGATGCTGCTGTCAATCATCATTGTATCAGGCAGCTTCTTTCTAATTGTCGGTACTATCTTTTATAAAGGTGTGCCTTTTATGAATTGGGATATGATCACCAAAATTCCGGGCGGAGGTTTTTATATTGGCAAAGAAGGCGGGGTTTTGAATGCAATTATCGGTTCGTTATACATTGCCGGCGGTGCAACGGTGCTGGGATTGTTTATTAGCAGTCCTGTCGCTATCTACATTAATATGTATTTAGGAAGCCGCAACATCATCGCGAATTCGCTACGTATAGCTTTTGATGTGCTCTTTGGTATTCCATCCATTGTTTACGGTGCATTTGGCTTTTTGATTATGGTTTATTTTGGTATCAAAGCGTCTTTATTGGGTGGTATACTGGCGGTAACATTGTTGGTGATCCCTATCCTGGTGCGGACATTGGATGAAGTAATCATAACCGTACCCAAAGAACTTCGTGATGCTTCATTGGCATTAGGAGCAACGCGCTGGGAAATGTCGAAAGTAGTGTTGAGACAAATCAGACCGGGGATATTTACAGCGATCCTACTATCATTCGGTCGCGCTATTGGCGATGTGGCGTCGGTGTTGTTTACCGCGGGCTTCAGCGATAACATCCCTACCTCATTACATCAGCCTGCAGCAACGCTCCCATTAGCTATATTTTTTCAATTGGGCAGCCCTGTGGAAGAAGTTCAGGGACGGGCATATGCCTCGGCTTTAATATTAACCATCGTCGTATTGATCATCACCGTTTTATCGTCATTGCTTGCAAAACGGTTCTCAAAAAACAAAATTCAATAGTCATGACAAACAATCCGCATATCAGTGTTCAGCATTTAAATGTCAGCATCGGCAATCACGAGATACTGAAGGATATTTCCATCAATATACCCGATAAAAAAGTAATCTCCATTATTGGGCCTTCCGGTTGTGGTAAAACTACCCTGCTCAAGTCCTTTAACCGTTTATTGGATGATACGCCAGATGTAAAAGTGACTGGTAAGGTAGTGGTAGATGGTGAGGATATTTACGACCCCAAAGCCGAAGTAACCCACATTCGCAAAAAGATGGGTTTACTTTCACAACGGCCATACCCCCTGCCGATGTCTATTTATGATAATGTGGCCTACGGTCCGCGCCTGCATGGCAGCCCAAAAAAGGCAGAACTGGATCAACTGGTGGAACTTCAGCTAAAAGCAACCGGTTTGTGGAACGAAGTAAAAGACCGCCTGCACGCGCCTGCATCACGTTTGTCTATCGGGCAACAGCAGCGCCTGTGCCTGGCGCGTGGTTTGGCCGTTGAGCCTGAAATTATTTTGGGCGATGAATCCACCTCTGCGCTTGATCCGGTGTCGACCAGCATTATCGAAGATTTGTTTATCCACCTTAAACAAAAATACACCATCGTACTGGTAACCCACATCCTGCGCCAGGCACGCCGGGTATCCGATTATATCATCTTTGTTTACATGGGCAAGATTATAGAATTTGGCCCGACCGAGGAGCTTTTGCTGAATCCCCAAAAGGAATTGACCAAGGAGTATGTGAAAGGGTTTATCAGTTAAATTTGTGTAGCATTCTTCAACCGCTTCGCGTATTGGGAATAAAATCTCAGTTATGAAAAGCTCAACTTTGAAACTGGCGGTGCTTTTATTGATTGCAAATTTTTCATTAATTTCTTGTAAAAAAGGCCATGTACTCCCGGAAGACGTTTCTGTGCACGTCGATCATGGCGTTATTACACAGGATTTAGCACTGTATTACACGTGCGCCAGCTGTGGCGGCTATTTAATCAAATTCGATAAAGATACTTCTGTTATATACCACACATTTCAGAGTCTTGACAATTTCGGTATTACTGTCAATTCAAAGTTCCCTGTAAAAGCTACTATTGGCTGGAAACCAGATACAGCCATAAAAGTTCCTCACTATATTACCATTACGTCCATTAAGATAGACAATTAGTGCCCAATGGACCTTAAATGGCAATTATTATCACTATAATCCCCATCAATCAGCTATAATTTATTAATATTGAAGCCTGAATTATACGAATACCAATGGCTTTTAATTACCACCGCATTGTAGTAAAGATCGGTTCCAACGTTTTGACGCAAAAAGATGGCCTACCCGATCTGAAACGCATTGGTCACCTGGTGGAACAAATTGCCGCAATAAAAAAACAGGGCAAAGAGGTGATATTGGTGTCTTCAGGTGCAGTGGCATCGGGCCGTAGCATGATCTCCGTATCTGAAAAGGCAGATGCAGTGGCAGCAAGACAATTGCTGGCCTCTATTGGTCAAGTGAAGCTCATCAACACTTATTCCAGCCTGTTTAGTGCGTATGATATGCTTTGTTCGCAGATACTAGTCACCAAAGAAGATTTCCGCGACAGGTTGCATTACCTCAATATGCGCAACTGTCTCGAAGTACTTTTACAACACCAGGTGATACCGGTTGTGAATGAGAATGATGTAGTCTCTGTCACCGAACTGATGTTTACCGATAATGACGAACTGGCGGGATTGATTGCCTCGATGCTGAATGCACAAGCTTTGATCGTGTTGACCAATGTGGACGGCATTTATGATGGCGATCCTAAACTGTCAAGTTCGAAGGTACTTAAGGAGATTGATAATACAACACTTGATTTATCCGCGTTTGTTACTTCAGGGAGTTCACAGTTTGGTCGTGGCGGGATGATCACCAAATCCACCATGTCGCAAAAAGTAGCGCAGCTGGGAATAGCGGTGCATATAGCCAATGGCACACGTGATAATATCCTGACGGACGTGTTGGAAGATAAGGTAATTCATTCAAGGTTTATTCCGGATAAAACCAAATCGGGTAAAAAGAAGTGGATAGCGCATTCTGTTCATTATGCGACCGGCGTTGTTAAAGTAAACGAGGGTGCAAAAACTGCTTTATTATCAAGCAAAGCAACCAGCCTGTTACCTGTCGGGATTATTGGCGTAGAGACAGATTTTAATAAAGGAGAGATCATTAAACTGGTAGATGAGCACGATAAGCTGATCGGCTTAGGCATAGCCGAGTATGGCTCTGAAAAAGCCCGTGAACGCATCGGCCATAAAAACCAAAAGCCGCTGGTACATTATGATTATCTTTATTTGCAGAGTTGATAAATAAATATATTAAACTCCCCTCTTTACGCTTGCGTAGAGAGGGGTTGGGGGTGAGTCGAAATGGCATATAAACAATATTTTGAAGATGCATTATTAGCTGGCAGAGACATTGTAAGTGTCTCGCCTGGTACTATAGTGGCTGTACTGAAAGACCTGGCAGAAGCAGCAGTAGCCCAAACTACGCTCCTGTTGCACGAAAATCAGAAGGATCTTGATCGCATGGATATAAACGATCCCAAATATGATCGTTTAAAACTGACCGAAGCCCGCATAAAAGATATTGCGAAGGATATGGTTAATGTGGCCAATCTCCCTCATCCGCTTGGCCATATCCTGTCAGAAAAAACAATGCCTAACGGTCTGAACATTAAAAAAGTTAGCGTTCCACTAGGTATTGTTGGGGTAATTTATGAAGCACG
>JAFAKI010000238.1 GCA_019235595.1 Mucilaginibacter sp.
ACATCATCTTCCGGTTGAAAATTAGTTTTCAGGTTTTCATTACAAAACTTGATAAGATTGGGTAATGCAGTCCTGTCTCCATACCAATCTCCCCCTCCATTATATTTAAGCTTGGCCATCTTATAAGTAGGCGGCGTATTAAAGCTGCTCAAGCTTAATAACGTCAGCATAGCCAAAAGTGAAAATACTTTCATATCCTATTCAAAAAATTCACCTCGAAACATGCTTCCAAAGCAGCAGTCTCGGTTCTTAAACGACTTTCACCTAAAGTTATCGCTTTGAATCCATTATTTAACGCATCATCTATCTCTTTTGGTGTAAAGTCGCCCTCCGGACCTATTAATACCAGGTATTTTCCGAAAGGTTTCAATTCATGCTGTAAAGTAAAGCGGTCGCCTTCCTCACAATGAGCAATAAACTTTTGGCCATCAAAACGTTCTGTTATCAGCTTACTTAAGGCAACAGGCTCGTTCAAAACAGGATGCCAGGCTTTAATAGATTGTTTTATGGCCGAGGTGATGATCTTATCCAAACGTTCGGTTTTAGCCTCTTTCCGTTCAGAACGCTGGCAGATAACAAGCGAAATTTCATCAATGCCTATTTCGGTAGCCTTTTCGAGGAACCACTCCAAACGCTCTATATTTTTTGTAGGGGCAATGGCGATATGCAGGTAATGATTCCGTTTATGAAAATCCTTCTGCACCGCTATAATTTGCAACGACGTCCGCTTAGGATGAGCGTCGATAATGGCTGCGGTGTAAAAGTTTCCTTTACCGTCTATCAGCTGGATCTTGTCACCTGTTTGCAGGCGCAGTACTCTCGCGCAATGCTTGCTTTCCTCTTCGTTTAGTTGATAGGTTGTGGATGCAGCGTCGATGTCAGGTGTATAAAAGAGTTGCATTTCCAGTAGGGTTTAATGCAGGTCGACGGTATCCTCCGCGTTGAGCAATAGCTCGAGCTTTACCGATTCAATATTCTGATCTGACTTTTTCAATACCGTAATATTATATCCGTTTGCTTCCTTTTGCTCGCCGACGTCAGGTATTTTACCAAATATATCGCCCAGCCAGCCAGAAACAGTATCGTAATCGCCATCCTCAGGCAGGTCATGTGGCAGGTGGCTGTTTACATCGTATATCGGCGCAAGAGCGTTTACGATAAATTCAGTATCATTCACCTTCTCGACAATTGGTTTTTCCTCATCGTACTCGTCCTGTATATCTCCTACCAATTCCTCTACAATATCTTCCAATGTGATCATCCCTGCCGTACCGCCAAACTCATCCAGCACTATAGCTATCTGGATGCGTTTCTGCTTTAACTCAGCCATCAGGTCGTTGATCTTTTTAGTTTCAGGAACGAAGTACGGCTTACGAATAATGTCTTTTACCTGGAAGGTGGCTTTACGCGCAAGCAATGGCAGGATATCTTTGGCATGAACAATACCCACAATTTTATCGATAGTTTCTTCGTAAACCGGGATACGCGAATAGCCTTCGGCAATTACTTCGTCAATCACCTCATCCTGATCTGTATCGATCTCTATACCGAATATTTTGGTTCGCGGCACCATAATATTCTTCACCACGCGCTCATTAAAATCAAATACGTTCTGTATAAGCTCATGTTCAGTTGAATCGATCGCGCCGGTTTCCTTACCCTTGTCCAGCAGATATTGTAACTCTTCTGAACTATGAGTCGCTTCAGCGCCCGGTACTGTTCTTATACCGAAAGCTTGCAGCATCAGATTAGCAAAACCATTCAGGAACCATATAAATGGCCTGAACACGACAAAGAAGAAGCGCAGTGGCACGGCTATAGCCATTACTGTCCGCACCGACCGCTGTATAGCCAACGATTTTGGCGCCAGCTCTCCAAATACAATATGCAATATAGTAATCAGCAGGAATGCAATCACATGGCTGCTGTTGATAATCAGCGGCGAAGTGATGATAACACCAAACAGGGAAAAGAAGTTCAGCATTAACTTAGTGACTACCTCCTGCCCTGCCCAGCCTAAACCAAGAGAAGCTATCGTGATCCCCAATTGTGTTGCGGCCAGGTACCCATCAAGGTTGGCCATAATGCTTTTGGCAATTTTTGCTGTACTGCTGCCGGCTTTTGCTTTAATTTCTATCTGCGACCCCCTCACCCTTACCATGGCGAATTCCGCAGCCACAAAAAAGCCGTTTAATAATACCAGGCACCCGGTGAGAACGATATAATAACCATTAATTTCTAGATCAGGGCCCATGTATTAATTTATTGGTACGACGGGAAAGTGGACTTATACAAATCCAGACTTTCGGTTATTACTTTATGAGCGTAACGCACACCCAACAGGTGCTCAATAGTTACGTTCTTGCCCTCCAGCTTCTTGTAATCCTGGAAGAAGCGGACGATCTCTTTCATGGTATGCGGAGGTAATTCGTTCAGGTCATTAATATAATTTACCGACATGTCGTTTTTTGCTACCGCGATGATCTTATCATCCTGCTCGCCATTATCAACCATATGCATCACGCCTACTACTTTGGCCTCGATGATAGACATAGGGAATACGTCAACCGAACATAAAACGAGTATGTCTAGTGGGTCATGATCATCACAATAGGTTTGGGGAATAAAACCATAATTAGCAGGATACATCACTGACGAGAAAAGAACGCGATCCAGCTTCAACAATCCTGATTCTTTATCTATTTCGTATTTTGCTTTTGATCCTTTTGGTATTTCAATTATAGCATTCACTATCTCAGGCATATTATCGCCTGGGGAAACCTGGTGCCAAGGGTGTTGTGTACTCATTATATATTTTATAGTTAGAAATTCTATTCCGTAGTCCCTGTTTTAAAAGCTTTCTTCACATAAGCGATCAGCAACGGAATAGTTGTTATTAAAATTAATCCCAATATCACGTATTTGAGGTAGTATTTAATTTCATCAGGATATTTTTTTCCTAAAAAGAATCCTGATAAAGTTAAAGTGCATACCCATGTTGCACTTCCTATAAGGTTAAATATAGTGAACTTTCTGAAATTCACCTTAACCACACCCGCAAAGATAGGGGCAAAAGTTCTAATTATGGGGAAAAATCTGCCTAATACCAGTGCCATCCCTCCATACTTATCATAAAACTCTTCGGCCATGGTTACATAACGTTTTTTGAAAAACAACGACTCGTTACGTTTAAAGAGCATCGGACCAGTGCGGAAACCAAACCAGTAACCCGCATAGTTACCCAAAATACCTGCTGCTATTAATGATAATAGCAATACGAAAATGTCTACATCAAGCATATGAGTAGCGCACAGTAATCCTGCTAAGACCAGCAAATAATCCCCGGGTAAAAAAAAGCCAAAAAACAAACCGGTCTCGGCAAAAATAACAATAAGCAAAAGATAAAAGCCTCCTTTGCTTATGATGGATTGAGCGTCTGTTAAATTTTGAAGATGTTCCCAGAATTGTTCCATTCACTGTCTCCGTAAAACTACTAATATAAAATCAATTAATAGTATGCCGATTACGGATTAAATGAGGTTCGAGATAAAAGCTGGATAAACACCGATAACGATGGTCGCCAAAGCAGCTAATCCCAAAACAAAGTTAAAGTAGCCCGGTACGGTCACTTCTTCACGCTCGCTGCTGCGGAAATACATGGCAATGATCACTCTGAAATAATAAAATACGCTGATGATCGCATTAACCACTGCCAGGATAACCAGCGTAGTGTGATATTGTTCCAATGCACCTGAGAACACGAAGAACTTGCCAATAAAGCCTGCAGTAAGTGGTATACCAGCCAATGATAACATAGAAATGGTCAATACCAATGCCAGGAACGGATTTCTTTTTGCCAGTCCATTAAACGTATCGAAATTATCGCTGCCCGTTTGTTGATGTACCAATATTAAAGCTCCAAATGCAATAATAGAAGCTATAGAATAGGCAGTAGAATACATGAATACTGAATTGGCTGAGCTTGCGCCAAGAGCTACTATTGCAAACAATAAATAGCCTGCATGTGATATGCTCGAGAAAGCCAGCATACGCTTAAAGCTTTGTTGATACAATGCAGTTATATTGCCAATGAATAAAGTAATAACAGTGATGATCAGCAATGTTGGCATCCAGAACTCAGACATCGGCCCAAAACATACCGAAAACAAACGCAGGAACGCAGCAAAACCGGCTGTCTTTACCACAGTCGACATGAAGGCCGTGATCAGCGTTGGTGAGCCTTCATAAACGTCTGGTGTCCAGAAATGAAACGGCGCAGCGCCTACTTTGAAGCAAAGACCGACGATGATCAACATGATACCGGTACCCAGTAATGGGTCAATCCCTTTTGG
>JAFAKI010000268.1 GCA_019235595.1 Mucilaginibacter sp.
GAAAGAGCATCTGGGCATCATCATTCTGACCAATACTGACCAGAACAATTTTTATGAGGCCATGAAATGGGACATGATCGATGCCTATTTAAAACAGCCTTTCAGGGATTATAACCAAAGATTCCTGACCAATTTTAAGACCCGTCAGCAAAGCGAAAGTTTAAAAGATAAGAATATTCGCGATACCGTTGCATTAAACCGTTTGCCTGCTTTACCGGCAGCACAGTATGTGGGAAAATACGCGAATGAATTATACGGCACCATGACCGTTACCCAAGGGGCGGGCAATGATTTAGAAATGCGTTTTGAACATCACCCAAAAATGTACGCGCATCTGCAGCCACTTGGCGGCAACCGCTTTTATGTTACATTCTCTGACCCTGTACTAGGCAAAGCTGTTTTCCCTTTTACTGTGGTGAATGGCAAGGTGACATCGGTACGCGTAAAAGCAGCCGATTTTGTAGAGTATGACCCTTATGACTTCAGGAAGGTAGAATAAAAAAAGCCCCCTCTCACTCGCTGATTGGGGACTTTTACCTAAACCTTATCACATTGTAACAATGATGTTACTTTGTAAGAGCAAAGGTACGTAAAAAATATTTGTTTTTCAAGTCATTGCGTGTGCCAGACACTATTTTTTTTCTCTTTTTTTAAATACTCAAACTATTCGCTGTTCATTTGCCTTGTTCCGGCTATAATTGGCCGGTTTATTACTTTGTAAAAAAATATTCCACCTACCACGTATAACAACACATCTATCCAATCTGCTGTATAGATTTTTGAGTAATAAGGCAGGGCCATTTCAAATAATACCGAAACATAAACAACTATAAATATGACTTGCCCGGGCGATAATACATAATAGTTATTCCTGATCACAAACACTCTTTGAAACCATAAACCGAAGTTGGCTATTACCGGGATAGCAAATAAATCGTTGATATAACCGTTTAGCACAGGCGAAGGGTGCCCGGTTCTCCGCATGATAGTTACGACGAGCCATATCATACAACCGCCGATGAACCATTTATTGAGCAGTGTCTTCATTTATCCGGCCATAAAACTCAGTATCACCAGAAGGGTGGTGATGAAAATGAAGAAAGCGATCTGAAAATAGTAAACCAGCCATCGGAATGAATTGAAAAAAATTTTTACCTCGCGTTTAATGCGGCCATCTGTGGGCTTGAGGGCAAAGTAGTCGTTCTCTTTTTTAATCTGGGCAACAATTTTCTTCTCTATTTCGCGCGAAAAGCGCTGCGGCTCAAGAAAACCGTCGCAATAAAGGCACCGGTCGTCCACCTCACCTTTCCACAATGTCCACTTGCCGCAATGAGGGCACTTTATTTCACAAATCTGACTCATTTGACCAATAAAAAACAATAAAACTTACGTCCGCTAAGCTGATGAGATGCTGCAGAGAACCGTGATTATGTTTTGAGATTGGGGAATTACAAGGCTATCAAGCCAATAATAAAAATTATAGCTGCAATAAATAAAAAGAATAGCATTACCGAGTAATAGGCGCTCCAACGCACGGCATTCACAAATATTTTATATATCTGCGTGAGCTGTTCATCATTTTCACTTATTACCATATAGTAACCTGTTCTTTGGGATTCAGCAAGCTTTACTTCCTCTTCGTGTGCTACGCGTTCTGGCTCAAGATATGCGCCACATTTCACACACTTAGCGTCAACCTCTCCAGTCGACGGACTCCATGCCCCGCATTTAGGACATTTTATTTCACTAACTAGACTCATAATAGACGGTTTATACTCAAATTTAACGAAAAAAGAGTAGATATTATCAAACCGACAAATGTTTATTTTAAAGATAATCTGCCAGGCTGACGTTCAATATTTCTATTAATTCGGAGTCCCCAAACTGGTAATCGTCGGGTATCTCCAGCACAATCAACGGCTGATCTGAAATGATAAAACGCTCTTTGATGATATCGCGGTGCTTGCGCTCCATCACAAACAGCACATCGGCCCAGTCGATCATTTTCTGATTAACACGGATGCGGGCATTGTTGTTTGTCCCAGCAGAACGGGCTGTATGAACCGGGTGATTTTTAAACAACAGCTCTGCAGTGGGGCTGCGCCATTGATTTTTACTGCAAATGAATAGGAGGTTGGACATATTAGTCATCTATCCAAAATTCTATAGTTTTTAGCTTGCCACTATCCCTGTCAAATAAAAATACCCATGCCGTGTCTGATACATCCTGTGAAGCGGCTATTCTTATCCATTGGTTTTTATCCATACTAGTTCCGTGAAGCTCATTATTCTCAATTGAATTTGGGAAAAGCTTTTTAAAATCCCCGATAGTTGTATTACTACTAAGCTTGCGTCGCTTATAAGAAAGAAACCACCCTGGTGATTTCGAAAGGTTGATACTTCTGAACACAAGGCTATCCTGATATTTTTCGAACAGGACACCTTTAAAATGACAATATTTGAATTCGACTTCCTTATAACTCTGGCTTACATTATTATAATCTGGTGTAATTATACTATCAGGCTTTCCAAGCTTAACAGTAGTAGCCTTAAAGCTGCTCATCATAGATATATCACCATTAAGCTTTACGCTGTCCCGGTCAAGATATTCCTTATTTACGGAATCGAACTTATGTATAGATTGCTCTTTTTTGATACTGGATTGTTGACCTTTAGGTGAATGACAAGCCCAAATAAGGCAGCAGAAAAACAGTAGTAGTCTTATTTTCATGATAAGTGTTTGATAAGGTTTAAAAGACTTTCTACTTAGAACTCAAAACTTACGACTTAAATCTCACATCCCCTTCCTTGCCACCCAAACCTGGCTTTTAATTAACCAATGGCCATTCACCAAACGGAAGATAAAGGTAAACGCACCTTCTTCATCAAAGCGGTCGCCTTTGATCTCGCCGGTATAATCGACAGGTACAACTACGTATATACTTTCTTCGGTTTGCAGATAAACGCTGATGTCGCGAATCTTTGCTTTAAAGTTTTTCAACTTAAAATCCTTACAAGTTTTCTCAACAGTGGTGATCCATTGCACCCCGGCTGTAGGACCGTTCCATGAGAACGGTGGTTCCTCATCAGCTACGACGGCATTTGGTGTATAAAGATCAGTAACCGCATCGACATCAAAAGTGCTTGAGGCCTTTATTACGGTATTGATGATCTTTTCCACCGCATTACGGTTAGATGCTGAATCTGCAACCGGTTTGGCATGAACTCTTGGTACAACAGTATTGCCATATGCAGTTTGCATCATCAATACCGATGCCAGGCAGGATATGAAAAAAGTCAGAATTTGTTTGTTCATAACGGGTTGATTCGCAAATGTATCAATATTTACTGTTTTGATGCCATATAATCTAAAGTTAAGTTACAGAGGGTTTTAACTCCAAGAGGAAATACGCTTTCATCAATATAAAAATCTGCCGAGTGATTCGACGCGACATTTTTGGGATCCGCGCCTTTAGGCATCCCTCCTAAAAACACATCGAGACCAGGCACTTTTTGCTGAAAATAACTCATGTCCTCAGATACCGTCAGCGGCGGACCTGAGATAACATTGCCCACCCCTGCGGTCTGCTGCAGGGAGGGCAGCATTTTAGTAGTCAAAGCCGGATCATTATAGGTCACGGGGTAATGCACGCTGTAGGGTATATACACTTCGGCTGTAGCGCCGTTGGCCTCTGCTATATTGGTAACTATTTTTTTCACTCTTGTTATCAGGGTTTGCTCATCGGCATCGCTAAAAGCCCGCAGAGTACCCAGCATTTCCACCTTTTCGGGAATAATGTTATGCCTGCTACCTCCGTTTATGGCAGCTACTGTCACTACCGCCGGGTTTTCTTTAAGATTGATATTACGGCTCACGATAGTTTGCAGGTCATTGATGATTTGGGCTGAGGTTACTATAGGATCAACAGAATACCAGGGTTCGGCACCGTGCGATGATTTACCTTTTATGATAATCTTCATGTCGTTCACCGACGCCAGGGCGCCACCCGGGCGATAGGTAATTGTTCCGGCAGGCATGTATGAAAATATATGCTGTGCAAAAATCACATCTACTTTGGGGTTTTCCAGAACTCCCTCCTTCACCATTTCTTCAGCGCCTCCTTTTTCTCCCGCAGGCGCACCTTCTTCAGCGGGCTGGAAAATAAACTTTACTGTGCCATGCAATTCGCCTTTCATGGAAGCTAATATTTTGGCTACAGTCATCAGCATAGCCATATGCGAATCGTGCCCGCAGGCGTGCATCACCCCTACCTGTTGCCCGTTGTAGGTAGTGGTAACCTTTGAAGCAAACGGAACATGCGGAATTTCAGTAACCGGCAATGCATCCAGCTCGGAACGCAGCGCCACTACCGGGCCGGGTTTACCGCCTTTTAATATACCTACCACTCCTGTGGTGGCAATGCCGGTTTTTACTTCCAGCCCCAACGATTTCAGATAATCGGCAATAATACCCGAGGTGCGGACTTCGCGATTGCCCAGTTCGGGGTGCTCATGAAAATCACGGCGCCAGGCCACTGTTTGATTAAAGAGGGAATCGGCTTTTTTAGCCGCTATTTTTTTGAGGTCAGCTGTTTGCGCAAACGCCTGGACTGAAGCCAGTGAAAGTAAAAGCAGGTAAAATTTCTTCATCGCAGGAAAAAAGTTTTACCAATATAAACAATAAAAGGCGATTAAATCAATCGTCTTTTATTCGTTACAATATCATTTCCCGATTAGTTGCTGAAGCCGGTGAGATCAACCGTAAATATCAATACAGAATTTGCAGGGATGCTACCCTGAGCTGTGTTTCCATAACCTAAGGCGGATGGGATCAACAACAATATCCGGCCCCCTGTATTGATATGCGGTATGCCATATTGCCAGCCTTTCACCAACGAACTCAAAGCTGTGCTGTTGATACTTCCTGAATCAAACACGGTACCGTTTAGCAATTTGCCGGTGTAATTTACAGTGATCAGTGAGCTTACAGTAGGGTAAGCGCCCGTTCCGGGCGTAATAACCTGGTAATAAACTCCTGATGGGTCCTTTGTAGCGTTGATATTATTTGCAGCAATATAAGCTTGAATCGCTGCGTCGTCTTTAGCGGCTTGTTTTGTCGGATCGAAACTATCTTTTGAACAAGATGAAAACACGGTAACAATTACCGCAAGCAATAGTAAGTATTTCTTCATTCGTAATGTTTTTTGATTGATAACTTTCTTTTTCGAAGAAAATTATGTGTGGGCCGCTTTTTGGCCCTTGGTAATAGATTTCTCTACCGATTTCAAAAATTCCGACATGTCAATTATTTCACCAGTTTCACCTTCCATAATAGCTTCAGCTATAAGGAAGTCCTCGAGGTCTATATTATCACTGATTGCCATCTTTCACTGCCAAAATAAATTTATACCGTCGTGCGAATTTTCAGCTCGTTTAATTGCTCATCAGCAATGGTCGAAGGTGAATCGATCATGATATCACGGCCAGAGTTATTCTTAGGGAAAGCGATCACATCACGAATAGAATCCAGTCCGGCAAAAATAGAGCACAAACGGTCAAACCCAAATGCAATGCCACCATGTGGCGGAGCGCCGTACTCGAAGGCATCCATCAGGAAGCCAAATTGTTTTTGCGCTTCTTCTTTGCTAAATCCAAGATGTTTAAACATCAGGGCCTGCAAGTCACGGTCGTGGATACGGATCGAGCCGCCGCCAATTTCTGTACCGTTGATCACCAAGTCATATGCATTAGCACGCACGTTCTTCGGATCGGTATCCAGCAATGGAATATCTTCTGGTTTTGGTGAAGTGAACGGGTGGTGCATGGCATGGAAACGGCCAGTTTCTTCGTCCCATTCCAGCAACGGGAAGTCAACCACCCAAAGGGTAGCAAACTCATCTTTTTTACGCAGACCTAATTGATTGCCCATTTCCAAACGGAGCTCATTCAATTGTTTGCGGACCTTATCAGTTTGACCGGCAAGGATCAGCATTAAGTCGCCTTGTTCAGCTTCAAAAGCAGCTGCCCAGTTGGTCAGTTCATCTTCACTGTAAAATTTATCTACTGATGATTTTAAGGTACCATCGGTATTGTAACGGCAATAAATCAAACCAGTAGCACCGATTTGCGGACGTTTCAGCCATTCGATTAGTTCGTCTAACTGTTTGCGGGTATAGCCGGCACAACCTTTAGCATTGATACCAACCACCAGCTCGGCGTTATCAAATACACCAAAGCCTTTGCCCTTTACAATATCATTCAACTCCACAAACTGCATCCCAAAACGGATATCCGGCTTGTCGGATCCATACAGGCGCATGGCATCAGCATATTGCATGCGCGGGAATTTATCGAGATGGATATTCTTTACTGTTTTGAACAGGTGACGGGTTAATCCTTCAAAAATATGCAGGATATCTTCCTGGGTAATGAATGACAACTCGCAATCGATCTGGGTAAATTCAGGCTGACGATCAGCACGTAAATCCTCGTCCCTGAAACATTTTACGATCTGGAAATAACGGTCGAACCCGCTTACCATCAGCAATTGCTTAAAGGTTTGAGGCGATTGCGGCAGGGCATAAAACTCGCCCGGGTTCATACGGCTTGGCACCACAAAATCGCGCGCACCTTCCGGGGTCGATTTGATCAGTACCGGCGTTTCCACCTCGATAAAGTTCAATCCGTCCAGATATTTGCGCACTTCCTGCGCCATTTTGTGGCGAAGCACCATATTATTACGAATAGGGTTACGACGCAAATCAAGGTAACGGTATTTAGCGCGTAGTTCCTCACCCCCATCGGTTTCGTCCTCGATCAGGAAAGGCGGAATTTTAGCGCCATTTAATATTTGTAGTTCTACTACTTCTATTTCGATCTCACCTGTCGGGATTCTTGTATTCTTGCTTGCACGTTCTATTACTTTGCCGGTTACCTGTATCACAAATTCACGACCAAGTGAACGGCTTTTATCACGTAATGTACCATCACTATCAGCATTAAATACCAATTGAGTTAAACCATAGCGGTCGCGCACATCAATAAAAGTGAGTGCACCCAGGTCGCGCGATTTTTGCACCCATCCGCATAAAGTAACTTGCTGGCCCAAATGGCTGATATTTAATTCTCCGCAGGTATATGTCCGTAGCATATCGTGTATTTATAAAAGTTTGCAAACTTACATTTTTGAGGTGAAAGCTGAAAGGTTAATTGAGGTGAAAGCTAAAAGGTGAAAGCTGAAAGGTTTTTGATTATTTTTAGAACGATGTTTTCTGGAAATGAATTACTTTTAAACCTAAGCTTTTCTTATGAATATTTTAAAACTATTCGGCAAAGATTACCTAACTAAGAAAAGTGCTAAACTTTTCGATAAGGGCTATGCTGAATTTGAAAAAGGAAATTATAAAAAGGCGGTCGATAATTTTTTAGACTCGTTAAGGGCATTGGAAGAGGCAGACATCGATCAATCTAAAAAGAATGAAGGGATAGCAAATAACTTGGCGATGCTGGCGCATACAAGAGGAAAAATCGGACAATTTGAATTGGCAGAACAAGACCTGGCGAGAGCATTAACTCTTAAGCCAGATGATGTAGGCATTTATTGGAGCCTCGGCAGTCTGAAATTGGATCAAAATCAATTTAAAGAAGGAATCCCGATTTTTGAAAAAATGATCGAGCTAAGCCCCTTGGATTCAAATGGTCATTTTTTTAGAGGGGTTTGTATGCTGGAGTTAGGAAATATAGAGAGTCTATTCCTGACTTCGAAAAATCTTTAACGCT
>JAFAKI010000312.1 GCA_019235595.1 Mucilaginibacter sp.
AAAGCTTCTTGAAACAAAATGCCAGTTCAGCATATCGTCGCTGTACCAGTATCCAAATTGATTGGTTGAAAAAAGATAGTATTTCCCTTTAAACAAAGTGATTGTAGGGTCAGCAGTTGCGCGGTGACGGCCCCATTTGGAAAAATCCTTAAAAGGAGTATATCCATAATCCAAATTAAGCGGATTACAATAGGTGAGGCGCTTTTGCTGCGCTTTGGTTTGCACACAGAAGCATAGACATATAACCAATAAGAGATAGCCGGACAGTCTTTTCATATTTGGGTTTATAATCGGGAAATAACAAGACTAATATAATCAGTTTGAAAGGCTAAAATGATCTTTAATTCAATTTCTAAGGCTCATCCGGTTTGTTCATAATCAGCTATTTTGTCCGATATCGGCCGCTTTTTTTAAATCAAAAAATTATAAATATCTAAAAATCAATAATTTGTCTTTGGTATAGGTATTGCAAGGTACTGGGTAAAATTGATGATATGGATACCGAGATCACCGCGGAAGTAGTACAACAGAAAAGAAAAAAAGGGATCATTTATGGTTTTATAGCCGTAGCTATTGTAACCGTAATTATTGTATTGATCAGAATGTGGCTGGGATCTTCAGTAAATGCTTCTGAGATAAGTACAGGCACAGTAGAAACTGGGAATGTCGAAAACACCCTGAATGCCACAGGAGAAGTACTGCCAGAATTTGAAGAGGTGATCACAAGTCCGATAAATGCTTCGATCAAAAATGTGGTTACCGACGCTGGCGGCAAAGTAAAAGCCGGTCAATCTATTCTCACACTCGATAAATCAGCAGCAAAAAATGACTATGCTAAAATGAAGTTTCAGTTGGAGACCAAAAAGAATGAGATCAGTAAACTAAAACTCGACCTGGAGAAAAGCTACTACGATATTCAATCCAATAACGACATCAAACAGCTCCGAATAGGTAACCTGACGGATGCGGTCGAAAATGCTAAAAGATTATATAAAGCAGGCGGGGGTACCCGTGAGGATATCGAGCAAGCAGAGTTGAACTTGAAAGTGGCCCAACTCGAAAAAAAGCAAATTGAGAATGAGATAAAAAGCAAGCAAAAAACCATGCAGCTCGAAGAAAAGGAAGCTGAGATCGCTGCAGACATTCAGCAAAATGACCTGAACGAGTTACAACGCAAATTAAACCTCGCCAATGTAGTGGCAACCCGCAGCGGGGTGGTGACCTATGTCAACAAAAATATCGGAGCCAACATAAAGGAAGGCGAAACGCTGGCCCGTATTGCCGACCTAAGCAGCTTTAAGGTAACCGGCAGCTTGTCGGACAGTTATCTGGATCAATTACACAACGGGATGCCCGTAATCATAAAATTTAACGATACCCAGTTGCGCGGAACTGTGTCTAATGTGCACCCTTCAGTGCAAAACGGCATCATCACTTTTGACATACAGTTGGAGGAACGCAACAATAAACAACTGCGACCCAACATGAAGGTCGATGTATACCTGGTAACCGCGGTTCACAATAAAGTAATGCGTGTGGCCAACGGTGCAGCGTTTAAAGGCGCAAGTCCGCTAGATATTTTTGTGCTCAGCAATGGAAAAGCCGAAAAAAGGAGCGTACATACCGGCCTCAGCAATTTCGACTTTGTGGAGGTGAAAGACGGCGTGAAGCCGGGGGACGTGGTGATTACTTCCGACATGACGGAGTTTAAGAATTCGAAGGAGTTAACGGTGAAGAGTGCGAGAGATTAGTTAATCAGAGATTAGAGATTGGTTGGGAGTTGTTCAACGAAATCCTTTAATCAAACAAATCAACGGACATGAAATATTTATACATCATATTGCTTTTACTCATCAGCCCAAGAGCATTTTGCTCCGCCGGCGATACGATCAGGCTCTCGCTGAGTGATGTGGTTGAGTTGGCTAAGGGCAATTCCATCGCTTCAAAACAAGCCGCTACTACCCGTGAGACCAAATACTGGGTATGGCGTACTTTTAAATCTAATTACCAGCCGCAGCTGTCATTAAGCGGTAACTTACCTGGCTATAGTAAGACAACAAGCCCGGTAATTCAGCCTGATGGAACCATCTTGTTCCAACAGGTGCACAACGATAATTCGCAGATGACGCTAAACTTCAGTCAAAGTATTGCGGCTACGGGCGCTACTATTTACGGCGAAAGCCAATTGCAGCGTTTTGATGATTTTGACAGGCATCACGTATTGTATAATGGCGTGCCATATGCGATAGGGGTGAGTCAACCATTGGGGCAGTACAACAGCCTCAAATGGGACAAAAAGATACAGCCATTATTATATAACGAAAGCAGGCAAGCTTATGTTGAGGCGAAAGAACAGATATCGATAACAGCAACAGGCTACTTTTTTGATCTGTTGCTGGCTCAGGTGAACCTGCAAATAGCTCAAACCAATTACACTAATACAGAGAATATTCTGAAGATCGCCAAGATGAAATTCGCGCTGGGAAAAGTGACCCGGAACGAGATATTACAATTGGAGTTAGAACTTCTGAATGCAAAAAAAGCGGTGGGTACAGCCAAACGGGATATTGAAATATCTACCTTGACACTCCGAAGCTACATCAGCCAGGAGGGGAGCGATAAAATCGAGCTTGTCTTACCCGAAACCATTAGCGATATGAATGTGACCTCGGATAGAGTCCTGACAGAAGCTTATGCGAACCGTTCGGATGCTATTGCTTTTGTACGCCGCATAGCTGAAGCCAAGCGCGATGTCGCCATAGCGAGAGGGCAAACCGGACTTACGGCTTCATTGACGGCCAACCTGGGTTTTTCCAACACAGCGTCTAACATTCCGGATGTTTACCGCTCGCCTCAGAATCAGCAATTAGTGCAACTCACCTTTTCTATCCCGGTATTGGATTGGGGTAGATCTAAATCCAAAATAAAAACTGCTGAAGCCAACGAGAAATTTACAGAATACGCAGTGGAGCAGGATAAACAAACTTTTAAACAGCAAATAGTAACGCAGGTAACTTTATTTAATCAGATGAAAGAACAGGTAGCTTTAACCGCGCAGGCTGATAGCATAGCTGGCGAAAAGTATAAAATTGCAAAGGAACGCTATGTTTTGGGCAATCTGAGCATTACCGATCTGAGTATCGCCTTCCAGGAAAATGACCAGGCAAAAAGAGATTATGTAGCGGCTTTGCGCGATTTCTGGGGAGCTTATTACCAACTGCGTTACCTGTCGCTGTTCGATTTTGAAAAAAAAGAAAAAATAGAATATAAATAAACAATGTACTCACCCCGACAACGCTACGCTAGTCGACCCCCCCTATGACAAGTCATAAAGAGGGTAAAAATAAACTAAAAAACCTTCTTTAAGCAAAGCTTAGAGAGGGTGGTCGAGCGAAGCAAAGACCGGGTGAGTCAACTATACGAGCGAAAAATCAACAATAAATAAATCAAAAATCATCAATACAACATGATACGCTTACAAAACATAGAAAAAGTTTACCGTACCGATACGGTTGAAACATTGGCACTTAACAAGGTGAGCCTTGAAATAGCCAAAGGTGAATTCCTGTCCATTATGGGCCCTTCGGGTTGTGGCAAGAGCACCCTGCTTAACATTATGGGCTTGCTCGACGAGCCTTCAAAGGGCGACGTGAAAATCGACAACCAGAAAACCGATAACTTGTCTGATAAACAATTGGCACAGTTCCGCAATAAGAAGATTGGCTTCATTTTCCAGAGCTATCACCTGATCAACGATTTGCAGGTGCTGGACAATGTGGAGCTGCCCTTGCTCTATCGTTCAACCACAGCCAAGGAGAGAAGACAACTGGCAACGGATGCATTAGCTAAAGTCGGCCTGTCCAACCGGGTCAAACATTTTCCTTCCCAACTTTCTGGTGGCCAGAAACAACGCGTTGCGATAGCTCGGGCCATCGTTGGTCGGCCGGAAATTATTTTGGCGGATGAGCCCACCGGCAACCTGGATAGCGCTATGGGCAATGAGATCATGGACATCCTTTTGCAACTGAATAAAAATGATGGTACTACCATCATTATGGTAACACATGACGAGAATATGGCTCATAAAACCCATCGCTTGGTGAGGTTATTCGACGGATCACAGGTTCAGTAATCAACTTTAAGAAGAAAGATCATGCTTAAGAACTATTTCAAAATAGCTATTGCAGTTTTAAGGCGAAGAAAGTTCTTCACTTTTATCAGCCTGTTTGGTATCAGCTTCACGCTGACCATTCTGCTGGTGCTTACTGCATTTATCGATAAGGTGGTGGGTGATAATTACCCCGACAAAAAAAGGGATAGGTCGCTTTATATTTCCCGTATATCGCAGACAGGCAAAAACACGATGTCGTCCGGCCCGCCATCATTTTATTTTCTGGATCATTATGCCAGGGCAATAAAAACACCTTTAACAATAGCCATATCATCCGGCTTTAGCGGTACCAATACTTATGTGAATAACAAGAAG
>JAFAKI010000392.1 GCA_019235595.1 Mucilaginibacter sp.
ATATCGAGGCGGTAAAGTTGACTTACGAAAAAATTATACAGGACGACGCCTCTATGCAGGAGATTGAAAGCATCATTTCATACGCGCTGTATAAGATGAACCCAGCCATACAAACCGGCAGGGAGATATACGATTTTGTAGAGAGCCACCTGAATATTGACCCTGTCGGACTGGTGCCTTTAATGCCCTATAACGGCTATTTTACGCTGCGTAACGGCAGGGAACGCACCAATTGGGTGTATGAGTACCAGATCACCATTTTTGAGCATAAGGACGATAAATTCAGGGGCATCAATGTCCAGTTTGTGGATACTTATGAGCAAAGCATCACCACTACGCCCGAGTTCATCAAGCTCGATCTGATCAACAAGCACAAACACCTGCCCAATCCGGCAGTATATTATGTAGCCAGCGATATCAGTTTCCCCTTAGAGCAAACGCTGCTGCCTATAGCCAAAAGGAGCTTGGTGAAGTATATTTCAAAGGCGGCTTGATTTAACCGTCATTAAGTTAAGGAAGGGAATGGGTAACTTAATATCGAATAACGAATTTCGAATGCCGAATATCGAAGTTTTTTCACTTCATCATTCAATATTCGAAATTCGGTGTTCGATATTTAATTGAGGCTTATTTCCCCGGATTCTCTTTCTTATACTCCTCGTTCAAGCCAGTAAGTACATCCTGTGTTACATCCAGACTTTCGTCGCCATACAACATGGCCGGATTAGCTTTTGAATAAGTAAGCACCACTTTATAGCCTTTTGCTTTGCAGTAAGTTTTCAGGTAAGCAGCAAGTTTATCGTAAAGTTTGCTGTTCTGGCTCTCTTGCTCTTCCTGTAATTGGGCAGCGGTATTTTGGTTAAGGGCTTGCAGGTCCTGTTGTTTTTTTGCCAGGCGTTTCTCGGTAGCGGTACGCTGAGCCAGGTTCAGGCTGTTGGCGTTTTTTTGATAAGCAGCAACTTCTTTTTGGAAAGCTTGACCTTTGGCGGCTATCTCCGCCTGGGCATTTTGCGATAAAGTTTGCAGTTTGGCTTTTATCGCTGCGTAATACGCGTATTTACTCAACAGGGTATCTGAATTGATGTATACAATACCGCCTTTGTTATCCGTGCTTTGAGCAGGAGCAGTAGTGGCAGGTGCTGTCTGTGCATTAGCGGCAACCGTAGCCAATATGATAGAGAGGGTGATGATTAATGATCTCATACTATGTGCGTTTGTGAAAGCTGCGAATTTACAGTTTTAATGTAAATGAGCAAGAATTATGCATCGCAGGCGCCAGACAATGTTAAGCGCTCGTTGCAAACGAGCGCAATAATCATGTAATCTTTAAATCAAGCAAATCATGGTTCAGACAAGCTTCGCCAATGCCACTTTAATCCTCGGCACTACGTTCTGAATATCCGCCAGTGTACTCGCACCTACTGACACCCTGAACCAGTTAACATCATCCTCTGTGCCGAAGGCGGCGAATGGCACCAGGGCTACTTTGGCCTCTTTGATGAGGTAGAAGTTGATGTCTGCGGATGTTTTTAGCACCGTGCCATCAGGGGTTGTTTTGCCGGCATAGTCTATTTTAGTAGTCAGGTAGATAGCGCCCATCGGTTCGATAGAGTCCACATTAAAGCCTTCTGATTTGAGTTGCTGGAAGCCTTCGTGCAGGGTATTCAGGCTGTTTTGCAGGTTCGATTTAAAATTGGCGAGATAAAGGTTCACCTCATTTTCCTGTTTCAGGAACTTCGCCATCGCCATCTGCTCCGCCTTTGGCGACCATGCACCCATGTGGCCCACAATGGCTTTCATGTTGTTGATCACCCCTGCCGGACCGAATCCCCAACCCACACGCACACCTGTCGAGGCAAAACATTTTGAAGCCCCATCAACAAATATCACATAGTCTTTCAATTCAGGGCGCAGGCTAACCGGGTTAAAGTGCTCATGGTTACCAAAGGTGAGTTGTGAGTAGATCTGATCGTAAAGCAAGTACAACGGCTTTTCGCCAGCGGCACGACTTTTA
The DNA here is from genome assembly GCA_019235595.1 of Mucilaginibacter sp. Taxonomy (GTDB): domain Bacteria; phylum Bacteroidota; class Bacteroidia; order Sphingobacteriales; family Sphingobacteriaceae; genus Mucilaginibacter. The sequence goes on from JAFAKI010000392.1 coordinate 2,015, forward strand.
TTTTCAGCAATCACCAAATCGCATATTTCTTCTAAATCCTTTTTGTTGAACATGGTACCGGTTGGGTTCAGTGGAGAACACAAAGCCAGCAAAGCAGCGCCTTTCAGGTGCGGACGAAGTTCATCGGCCGTAGGCATAAAGTTGTTCTCAGGCCGGGTCTCAATCATTACCGACTCAGCATTCAGCAAATCGCAATAATGGTTATTGTTCCACGATGGCGTAGGGAAAACCACTTTCTCGCCGGGGTTTACTACAGCCAGGTAGATAGAATAGATCAAGGGACGTGAGCCGCC
>JAFAKI010000129.1 GCA_019235595.1 Mucilaginibacter sp.
GGTTATGTAAACAACCTGAAAGCCAAAGACCTGCTGGTTACCGGCGGTCAGGGCACTTATGTAAAAGGCGATTTCAACCTGAAAGGCCTGCCTGATTGGAATAATACGTTCCTAGAGCTCAATTTTGAGCAGATAGCTACCAATAAAAAAGATATTGATTATCTATACGCCAACTTTACAGGCACGCCAAATGCCAAAGTTCCTGATGTGATTGCAAAATTCGGGCAAATCAATTTTTCGGGGAGGTTTACCGGTTTGCAAAACGATTTTATTGCTTACGGAACGTTCAAAACAAAGTTGGGCCGGTTTGACTCGGACCTTAATTTGAAAATAAATAAGGCAGGGGTTCCAAGCTATAGCGGAAAGCTATCAACCTATAACTTTGACCTGGGTACCCTGATCGACGTAAGTGATGTTGGCCGTACCACTTTAACAGCCAACGTGGTAGGACGAGGTGATAACCTAAAAAACCTCACCGAAAAACTGGATGCCAGTATAAAAAACATCACTTTAAAGGGCTATGATTATAGCAATTTAAATCTCAATGGAACTTTCATAAAAAAAGTAGCCAAAGCGAAACTTTCAATCGATGACAGCAATATTCAGCTGGATGCCGACGGCAGTATAGACTTGAACCCGAAATTACCTGAATTCAATTTCGAGGCGAATATTACTGATGCTAAATTGCATACTTTAAAATTGTTGGACGATACCATCACACTGTCTACCCATATTACCACCAACTTTCATGGTAATGATCCGAACAATACCGAGGGCAAGCTATTATTATCGCAACTAAAAATAGTTGATCCGCGGAATAATTATATGATTGACTCGATATACCTGGCCGCGATTGGCCTGGGCAGAGTGAGAGAGATCAATTTAAGATCGGACCTGGCCGATGCCGGTATCAAGGGTAATTACGACCTGGCCACTTTACCATCTTATTTTAAAATGATTGTGAAGAAATATATTCCTTCACTTAAAACTGATATTGTTCCACCAAAGCCGCAGCAGTTCTCATTCAACCTGACTATAAAAAACCTGGAGCCGTTGCTGGCTATGTATGCGCCTAATGTAAAGATACCAGATCAGGGTACTTTTATCGGGCAGTTTGATTCAGCAAATAAAACCGCTACACTCAATGGTTATATAAAAACAGTTCAATTAGGTAAAACTGTTTTTCATGATTTTATCCTGGACGAAAACACCACGGATAAGGATCTGGAAGCAAACATTTCCTTAAGCCGGATTAATTTTACAGACAGCCTTTTTGTCAAAAATATAAGTATCTCCAACTTCCTGAGAAAGGACAGCCTTAACTTCAACGTTAAGCTCGCCGACAAGGATGCAACCAACCAACTCGACCTTTATGGGTTAGTACAATTTGGCCGCGATACCACAGCCAAGCTTGCGCTCTTACCATCCGATGTAATACTGGAGCATCAATACTGGCGACTGACCGATAAAGTCAGAATCCGCCTGCTCGACGGCAAAACTCAGATATCAGGCTTTGAGCTTTCTAATGGCGGACAAAAAGCCCGCATAAACGGTTTCATTTCGGATAATCCGGCTGATCAGCTGAAAATAGAATTTGAAAAGTTCAAGATGTCCACGTTTGACCAGCTGACGCGCACGCTTGACGTTAAACTAAACGGCATGTTAAATGGCGACGTGGTATTGAGCTCGATTACCAAATCGCCGGTATTTGACTCTCACCTGGCGATTGATACATTTATGATGAACAAGACATTGATTGGTGATGTGAAGATCGCGTCCTCTCTGGATACCGCCCGTACACAGGCCAACATCAAAATGAATATTATTAACCGGGGCCTGGAAACCATGAATATTGATGGCGCTTATTTGATAGGGAAACAAAATGATGATAAGCTGGACTTTAACGTAAAAATGAACCAGGCGGAGGCTATCATCCTTGAGCCATTTATTAAGGACCTTGTTTCGAACCTTAAAGGCACCATTTCTACCGACCTAAAGCTGACCGGCACTTTATCAAATCCACAGTTTAATGGTGACATTACATTGGTTAATACCGGTGTAACGGTTAACTATTTAAAAACAGCTTATACCATTAATAATAAATTACCGGTTAATAATAGCGTGATCAATGTTGATGGGTTGATATTAAAAGATGTTAAGGGACACGAAGCCACTGCCACCGGGAAAGTGGACCTGAATGACATTTCAAATCCGGACATAGAAGTGGAATTAGATGCCAAAAACTTCATGGCGCTTAATACCACGTTTAAAGATAACAGGCTCTATTTTGGTACCGCATACGCTACCGGGCGCTTTAGTTTTAGCGGGCCTACGGACAATATGAATATCGACATTAAGGCTAAAACGGAAGCCGGAACGGTATTCAATATTCCGCTGAATACGTCAACGGTAGCTGAAGATTATGATTTCATAAAATTTGTAAGTCATAAGGACACCGCTAAAAATGTAGCCAAGCCAAGGCCGTTCAATGGCGTGAGCTTAAATTTTGACCTGAGTGCAGACGAAAAAACCCTTGTAAAAATATCAACCGACTATGGCAAACTGGAGGGTAGTGGTACAGCTAATAACCTGAAATTAAATATTAGCAGTCTTGGTGACTTTACCATGTTCGGCGATTTTTTGATCACCACAGGTAAATTTGAGTTTATTGCTAAGGATATAATCAGCAAAAACTTCCAGGTAACACAAGGTGGAACAATCCGGTGGACAGGCAACCCCAATAATGCTGAGATAAACATGCGTGCCGTTTATGAAGTACGTACCGGGATCAAAGAGCTTTATTCAGCTGCCGGTATTACATTGCCGCAAGAGTTGGTATTAGTTCAGGCTAACCTGATATTGACCAAATCTCTGATGCAGCCCACCATAGACTTCGACTTTAATTTTCCTACTGACCCCTCTATTAAAGAAAATTTAAGCACCTATTTAAGTGATTATAATAACCGCACACAACAGGCATTGAGCATTATTGCAACCCGGAGGTTTACTCCTGGTGGTAATGGAGGCCCATTAGGCTCGCAAACATTGAACACCGCAAGTGAGGCTGTAAGTGAATTTGCCTTTAATAAACTGAACACGCTCATTTCGCAATCCAATACAATTAAGAGCCTCGATTTGAATATCCGCTCATTTAATGATGCCAGCGCATCTTTGCGATTATTTAACGAAAGGGTAGTATTGAGTGGTAGTTTGTATTCAACCGCAGTTAACAGTAACGATATCTATTATAATAACAATAGCTTGTTCAATTCGAGCTTTAACAACCTGTCAAAGGATTTTAGCGCCCAATATTACATTACAAAAAACGGCAATCTTACTGCGCGTTATTCCTACCGCCTGCTCAACGGCACGGTACTAAATACAATAGACCAGCAATTAACTGCGCAGTATGTAAACGGTCTTGGTTTGGTTTATCAGCGGGACTTTGACACTTTCGGCGAGTTCCTGAGAAATATTTTCGGCATCCGCAAGAAAAAACAACCTGTCATCCCACTTCCGGAACCAATTAAAACCCCAGCAGCAGGAACCACTGGCGGCAATGCTGATACCGTGAATGAAAAAGTGAGTGACGATAATTAATGATCGCGCAGGATCGCGTGATCCATTTTATCTCGTTTAGTCCTTAGATAAGCCTCGTTATGCGGATTAGGCTTTATCTCAATTGGCACATTTTCCACAATCTCTAAGCCATAGCCCATCAATCCCGAACGTTTTTTAGGGTTATTGCTCATCAACCTCATTTTTGATATACCCAGGCTGCGTAATATCTGTGCGCCTATACCATAGTCGCGCTGATCCATTTTAAAGCCCAGTTTAAGGTTAGCTTCTACGGTGTCCAGGCCATTTTCCTGTAAATGGTAAGCCCGCAGTTTATTGATCAGACCAATACCACGTCCCTCCTGGTTCATGTATACGATCACCCCCTTACCTTCCTGGCTGATCATCTCCATGGCTTTATGCAATTGGGGTCCGCAATCGCACCTGCACGAGCCAAAAATATCACCTGTAACGCAGGAACTATGCACCCGGACCAATACGGGCTCACCAGGCTCCCAGCTTCCTTTTACCAAAGCCAGGTGATGTTCACCTGTATCCAGTTGAGTGTAGGCTATCATATCAAAATCGCCCCACTGGGTTGGCATTTTAACCGCAATCTCCCTGTGCACCAATGTTTCAGCAGTAAGCCGGTATGCTATCAGGTCTTTAATAGAAATGATCTTCAGGCCAAACTCTTTAGCCATAACCAATAAATCAGGAAGACGCGCCATTTCCCCATCTTCCTTGATGATCTCGCAAATTACACCTGCCGGCTCAAATCCAGCCAGAACAGCCATATCAACAGCGGCTTCGGTGTGCCCAGAGCGACGCAATACGCCACCGTCTTTTGCAATTAAAGGGAAAATATGCCCGGGGCGGCCCAGATCAGATGGAACTGTTGACGGATCTATCAGTGATAACACTGTCTTTGAGCGGTCGGAAGCTGAAATACCCGTGGTGCACCCTTCAAGCAAATCAACTGAAACCGTAAAATTCGTCTCATGCGACGTGGTATTGTTGCTCACCATTGGCTCCAGTTCCAACTCTTTTGCCCGTTGACTGGTGATCGGCGCACATACCAATCCCCTGCCATGACGTATCATAAAATTGATTGTTTCGGGGGTAGCATTATGCGCAGCGGTTAAGAAATCACCTTCATTCTCGCGGTCTTCGTCATCAACAACTATAATGGTTTTTCCGGCTTTGATAGCTTCAATAGCTTCCTGTATTGTATTTAGCATTTTGGTGTCAGTGGTGTAAATGGCTTTCGATGAAGCCAGCATGCAAGTGTATGTTGTACAAAGTTAATGGATTACCTTATCCATTACGGTCGGATATTTGTAAAAGTTGCCTGGTTGGGGTTGAAAGGTTGGAACGTTTGAAGGTTGAAAAGTTGGAATACCCTTAAGGCACAACTAAACGTTTCGTAAATTAACCTTACAACTTTTCAACGTTTCAACTTTACAACTTCTTCAAGCATCCTTCCTCCGCAACAGTTTATTAAAGAAACGTTTATATGCTTCCATATCAAATAAAACAGAATCATTTGCTGCCTTATAGGATAGGAACAGGCCGATTGGTGTTAAAACAATTATTGATATCCATTCGCCAATAACGGGCGATAAATCCCCACCTTTTGCCGACTTTTCGCCGATTGTCCAGGTAATATAATATACCAGGAAGAAAATTACGGATACTACTACTGGCATACCGAGGCCGCCTTTACGAATGATTGCCCCCATTGGCGCCCCAATCAAAAACAGCGCGATACAAGCTGCCGACAATTCAAATTTCTTCTGATATTCCAAAGCAAAATTTCGTCCGCTCCTGGACATATCCTTATACATATCCGCACGATTTTTAACCATGTCGTTAACAGACCGTACCTCATTTTGCGCGTTCATTAATGCGGCCACTTGCTGCTGCAGACTCAAATCGCCCATTATATCATTCTTTTTAAAAGCGACGTATTTGATGTCCTTATTGACTGGCTTTTTAGGAACGCCAAAATATTTTATATATGGACTGATCAACTTATAATTAATTTGCGTAACACTATCCAACTGCCTGCGGATTGAATCGCCAAAATATTTCAATTGTTTTAGGTCCATCATTTGGGACGACTTGAACAGGGTTTCGTCAGTTCTTTTTAGTTTCATAAAGGAAAGATCGAACTTTTGCTCCGTTTCCTTAAAACGAAAACGGGTAAAGCGCTGACGAATTTCAAAGTTCTTATCGCCATGGGCCTCCTCATACCTGATGCCATCCTTGAGATTTAGCACCAAAAACTGGTTGTCCATTGTACGATACATCCTTCCCTCCTTAGCGATCAACACGTTGGTATTATTATCCGACTCATTTTTAGAATAGATCATCACCCCATGCAGGGTTTGCCCATCAGGGTCTTTCTTATTTATACGAATAGAATAACCAGGGAAACTATTGCTAAACACCCCTTCTGGTAATAAATTGGCCGATTTTTGTTGCCGTACGTCATACAACAATGAAAAATATTTCCTGTTGGCAACCGGTAGCATATTATCCGAGAAAATGAATGCTGCTATCGCCAGGATACCTACCACAGTGATCATCGGGTACATAGCCCGGCGCAATGATACCCCTGCTGATTTTATAGCTACCAGCTCATAGTTTTCGCCAAGGCTGCCATAGGTCATGATTGAGGAAAGAAGCACAGAAAGCGGTAAAGCCATAGCCACGTTTGTAGCCGAAGCATACAGCATTAGCTGTAAGATGGTGGTAATTTCAAAACCCTTGCCGATCAAGTCGTCGATGTACTTAAACAAGAACAGCATCAACAACACGAACATTACGATCATGAAGGTGACAATAAACGGCCTAATAAACGCTTTGAGTAATAAAAGATGGATCTTTTTCACGCTACAAAATTAGGGAAAATTGTATTCCCCTATGCACCTAGAACGCTGATAAGGTACTCAACCTGATTATCCCAGATTAATTTTCTTTCATTTAGTGCATCTTCTGTAGCAAAGTCGGTGATGCTGAGGGCAACATCATTGGTTAATTCGTCCTGCAATATTTCCATTTCAAAAAAATAGTCAGGGTCATCATCCAGCCATTTAAACCTGACTAATTTATTCTCTTTAGTGCAAAGCAATTTTGCTTTTTGTTCTTCTCCGTCCCAGTTAAAGGTAAAAACCTGGTCTCTAACCGTAACATCATCTGCAAACCACTGTGTCAGTCCGTTGGGTTCGCTCAGGAAGCCGTATAATATCCTGGGCGACGACTTTATTTCGTATTCAATATTAAATTTCTTCTTTTCAGACATAGGGGTTTATAACAACCGGCAATATGATTTACCGTAAATCTTAACATTTTTTCTAAAGAAAACGAATTTCTACTATATTTGCAAACTCTTTTTACGACGCGCATACTTTATTTAATGCCATTTTCGGCCTGAGTAATAAAGAATAACGTTTAAAGCAAATGGAGGCCATTTTCAAAGTAACTTACTAAAAAATAGCCTGTAAAAAGATGAGAAATATTACGGCGGGGTAGCTCAGATGGTTAGAGCGTAGGATTCATAACCCTAAGGTCGGCAGTTCGATCCTGCTCCCCGCTACATTGACGATCAGGCAGTTACAAGCAATTTGTGGCTGCCTTTGTTTTTTCCGTGTTCATACAATGTTCATACATCTGGCAAAATGCTCAATAATGCCTATATTGATATGGCCTAATAAGTGTCGATATTCTTTCCAAAAACGGCTTTTATACCTTGAAATTACCTTTTGTATTTTTTAATCGGGCTAAAAAAAGGTCGCTAACCCTAAGGTCAAAAATTCTAAATTATCGCCCGGGGCTTACGCAGTAGTTACCAATCCGTCTTTGGATCATTA
>JAFAKI010000132.1 GCA_019235595.1 Mucilaginibacter sp.
TGTTAAAATCATAATAATAACTGTTATAGTTAATTGTAAATCTTATATTAGTACACTTGGTAATTCCTGTACTTTCAACTTTAAACAGCACACTTAAAAGCATGGATACCATTATAATATGAGTTTTATCCTTCGTCCAATTGATACTGTAGAAACTATTGATGCTGCAGATTTTACCGCCAATTATCTGAATCCCCGTCGGCCCCTGGTCATAAAAGGCCTGACAAAAGACTGGCCTGCACGCCAGAAATGGACACCCGAATACCTGAAAGAAGTAGTTGGCAACAAGGTCGTCCCTCTTTATGATAATTCAAAAGCCGATCCTTCAAAACCTATTAATGCGCGCGCCGCGGAAATGCCTTTTGATGAATACATCGACCTGATACGATCTCAACCAACCGAACTGCGCATATTCTTCTTTAATATATTTAAGCAAGCGCCGCAACTGATCAATGATATTGTACTGCCTAAGGACCTGATGGGTGGCTTTATTGAAAGTATGCCTGCCATGTTTTTCGGTGGATCAAATTCGGTTACCTTCTTACATTACGATATTGATCTTCCGCATATTTTCCACACACACTTCGTAGGGCGTAAGCATGTGATCCTATTTGAAAATAAATGGAAGCGACGCCTGTACTGCCTACCCAACGCCACTTATGCTTTGGAAGATTATGATGTACTGAACCCGGATATACAGAAATTCCCCGCGCTGGAAGGCGTTGAGGGTATAGAAGCTTTCCTGGAGCATGGCGACACTTTATTTATGCCTACCGGCTGGTGGCATTGGATGAAATATCTGGATGGCTCCTACTCGTTAAGCCTGCGCGCATGGGATGCATCGTTTACCCGCAAAGCGGCAAGCCTGTACAACCTGGCTGTTAAAGGCGGGTTAGACAGCTTGCTAAAAATGGCATTCAAAGAAGATTATGCACGCTACCGCGAAAAGGTAGCCATTAAATGGGCGAACAGGGCATTGGCGGCAGGGAAACCGTATTGAGTCTTAGGTCTTGAGTCGTAAGTCGACCGTAAGGTCATGCCGAATTTATTTCGGCACCCCATAGGACGTTCACGATTGCTTGGTCTGCAAATTGCTGCTCGCTTATCTGCCTATCGCATACCTTTCTGATGGGTTGCCGAAATAAATTCGGCATGACATGGATGGAGAAGGAAATTTTACTTTTTCAACTCATTCAACTTCCTTCGTGTATCGTCAACCTCCTGTATGCTTAGCGCCTTAGTAAAAGCTTCAATAGCTTTTTGCTTGTCACCGGCGGTAACATAATAATCGCCAAGACTGTCAAAAACGTTGGAGCTATTGGGATATAATTTCGTGTTGCGGATAAACAGTTTATAGGCTACTGTCATTTTGCGGTTACCCATACAACTGTAAGCCAGTTCATTTACCGTGTTTTCTGTTGGCAGCACTGTATAGCCCATTTTTTCAGAAACCATTTTATAGTGAGCTGCTAAAACAGAATCTTCATTTAATTCCGGGTGTCCGCTGAACTGGCTGGTTCTGAAAGTGTAAAAATCAAATAAAAAGCGCAAGGCATCGTATTCCGAGATCAATTCGACCGTACCATGCCGTTCATTAGGATAAAACTTTGATGACCAGCGCAATCCAACAGGTTTACTGTCTCTTATAACGTGCACGAATGGCAAAACAGCTTGTGTAACCGGGGCAATGATACCGGTATCCTTCAAAATAGATATCGTATCCATCCCCGGCGGGATATTATTAGCAATACCAACAAACAGGGATTTATTCTTAAAATCATGCTTCGACATTTCGCCTTCACATTTTTTGATCCATTTTTGCTGATCCCACCAAATACTCGGATCCAGAGTGATGTAGGAATTAAACAAATTGGTATGGTTGAAAAAGGCATTTACAACTGCCAATCCGCCTAAGGAATGCCCGCTAATCATCCGATAACTTGCGGTTGGGTATTTTGAATCGATATAAGGTATCAATTCTTTCTCCATAAATCTGAAGAAGTTTTCGCCTCCACCTGATAATCTCGCATCACCATCATTCACTAGAGCACTTGAATTAACTTTGGTTGGTGTGAGATCGCGTTCGCGGGAGCTGTGACCCATGTTATCAATTCCAACAACAATCATGGGCGGTATTAAACCGCTTAATTGTTCGGATATAGCTACTGCTGATTGAAAATGCTCCTCGCCATCGAGAATGTACAATACCGGATAATGTTGATTTTTATCACCCTCCGGAACGTGGACCTGGATGGATCGTTTTTCATTGAGCGCTTTTGAGTAGATAGTATCGACGGTACCGATAACAATACGATTATCTTTTTGAGCATATGCTGACAATCCAACCAGCAGCAATATAAAGAGTAGGATTCTTTTCATTCAAATTATAAGACGTGAATATTTGAGGATACGTTACAAGGGATTTACTTATCCAGAACATCTATTATTTGTCCTTTCAATTGGTCTTTGTAATCATCTGTTCCAAATGGCTCTATAATTAATGCGATTTGAACAATCTTCTCCGTTACCCAGTCAGCATATTCCACGCTCTTTATGGTTGATTGGGTTAAACCTTTATTTAGGACGACGTAAACCACATCACCGGGGCTAATTTCTCCTTCAATTATATCCCCTGTTAGGACATATCCTCTACCTAATAACGACAAAGTATCGTTTATCTGGAATTTCGCCATTTCTCAACTTGTATGATCACAAACTATCTTCCACTCGCCATTGATCTTTCTGAACCACAGCGTAAAATACCCACCCGGCGTATCCTTCTCTCTTTTCAAACGCCAGCCACCTAAAACAAAGGCATTAGTACTATCCAACACCTTTACCTGCATAACGTCAAAAGTAAGCTCACCCATGGCGGCTTTGTTCGGGTAGCCTCTTTTATAGCGGTCTATTGTCTTTTGCCAGCCATATACTGGTGCATCTTTGCCAACAAAAACAAGGGAATCCGATTTCCAGTAGCCTTGCATAAAACCGTCAATATCGCCCCGGTTCCAGGCCAGGCGTTGGTCTTCCAATACTTTGGGTACGGCTTCTTTATCCTGCGCAAATAAGGAGCAGGAAATTAGAAATAAGGCGAAAAAAGTTATAATTGTTTTCATATCCGAAAATAATCAAATTGAAACAAAAAGCTTTTAGCTTTGTGATAAACCTGTAGACCGATGAACACTGTTTTATGCTTTGGCGAGATCCTTTGGGACACTTTTGAGGACGGCAAAAAAGCCGGCGGCGCACCTATGAATGTGGCCATGCACCTGAAACAGCAAAAGGTCGACGTTGGCTTTGCCAGCAGTATAGGTAATGATAGATCAGGTGATGAACTGATTCAATTTTTAAAGCAAAATAACCTCTTTTCTGATAGTCTGATCCAGCGCGATGACAGATACCCGACCTGCGAAGTTACGGTCGAGTTGGATGAGCATCAGCACGCCACTTACATCATTCCTCAACCGGTTTCATGGGACGATATCGAGTTAAGTTCTTTTCTCGAGCATGCTGTTGTCCACGCCTCGGCGGTCGTTTTTGGCAGCCTTGCCTGTCGCAGTGATGTTACACGCAATACGCTTTTGAACCTGCTGGATGAAACAAATGCACTGAAAATATTTGATGTTAACCTCAGAGCACCTCACTATACTTTATCTACCATTGAAACCCTCGCCACTAAAGCTGATGTGGTGAAAATGAACGAAGATGAAGCGCAATTGCTAATCGGTGGAAACAACAAAGATTTAAAGGAAGTGATCAACGAATTTCGTTCAAAATATCATCCGCAAACCATCTGTATCACCCGTGGCGAAAACGGCGCTATTGTATGGCACGACAACCAATTTTATGAAAGCCCCGGTTGCGCAGTTGAGGTAGGCGATACCGTTGGCGCAGGCGACTCGTTCCTGGCCACATTTGTCGCGGGTTTGCTAAGCGGCAAACCTATGCAGCAACTAATTGAGCATGCCTGCGCAGTAGGCTCTTTTGTGGCCAGCAAACGCGGAGCTAATCCCCCCTATGATGAGCAGATAAGGGAGTTGCTGGGGTTATAGTGACTAGTTAACCGGTGACCAGTTAACCAGTTAAATCCAGTAAACCTGATAACTGATCACTGGTTAACTGATAACTAACTCCCCTATTGTCATCCCATCCTAACATTTTAGTCCAGCAGACTCCTCTCTAAACTTTTCACAGAATTTATCCGTTACTTTATACTTGAAAGGATAATTATGCGTGGCTACGGATTTTCCAAGTTCACACCCAGGCAAATCCCTAAAGGCGGATTTGACGAATTATTAAAGCTTTTCCTCGAGTTGCTTAACTATACGGCTGGCGACGCAGGTGAGGCTTTGGCCTGGATGAACGAACTGGACAAGCAATATAACGTCACCAATGACGAGTACGGCATGGGTGATTTTATTGATGAATTAAAACAAAAAGGGTATATAGATGAAGATAAAGGCAATGGCGAGTTTCGTATCACTGCCAAAACAGAACAAGGCATCCGTCAGTCTGCTCTGGAAGAAATCTTCGGCAAACTGAAGAAATCCGGCAAAGGTAATCACCGTTCGCCGCAGTCGGGGCAAGGGGATGAGAAAAATGCGGAAAGGCGCGAGTACGAGTTTGGGGATAGTTTGGACCAGATTGATATGACGCAATCGATTCACAATGCGCAGATCAACCACGGCATAGGCGATTTCACCATGACCGAACGCGACCTGGAAGTGGAGGAAATGGATTATAAGACGCTCACCTCTACCGTGCTCATGATCGATATTTCACATTCCATGATCTTATACGGCGAAGACCGTATTACTCCTGCTAAAAAGGTAGCGATGGCGTTGGCGGAACTTATTCGGACAAAATACCCGAAGGATACGCTCGATATTGTGGTATTTGGCAATGATGCCTGGCCCATAACCTTGAAGGATTTGCCGTATTTGCAGGTTGGTCCCTATCATACCAATACCTACGCCGGGCTTGAGTTGGCTACCGATCTGCTTCGCCGGCGTAAAACGCACAACAAGCAGATATTTATGATCACCGATGGCAAGCCTACCTGTTTAAAGGAAGGTAACCGGTATTATAAAAACAGCATAGGCCTCGACCGCAAAGTGGTAAACAAAACGCTTAACATGGCGGCGCAATGCAAAAGGCTGAAAATTCCGATCACTACATTTATGATCGCACGCGACCCTTACCTGCAACAATTTGTGCGTAAGTTTACCGAAACTAACGGTGGCAAAGCTTTTTATAGCTCGCTGACCGGCTTAGGCGAATAT
>JAFAKI010000202.1 GCA_019235595.1 Mucilaginibacter sp.
TTGTCAAATATTTTAAAATAAGGTTTTTTGAACCCGCTAAACGCCTCGCCCAACAATAGTTGCGGCAATTTTTCAAAATTAAACAAGCCTGTGTTGTCATTATTCATCTGACTGATATTGCTTAACAACGTCCGCATACGCGAGCCATCTTTTACCTGTATAATCGCGATTCTTTCGTGAAAACGGGTAGTTATTTCAGCAAACTCATTGCTTAGCAGCTTCGTAAATTCTTTTTTAAGACCTATCCCGGTTTGAGATTTTACCTTATTTGTCAGGGCCGACCTCTCATTTTTTAAGCCACTTTTTGATTGCCACTCGCTAAGGTCCGATTCAAATCTTTCGGGATCAGAAACAGCAAAACTGGTGCTGTAGGCTGTTGTCGATGGAAAAATCTCCTTCAAATGTGTCTCGATGGGCTGCTGGTTGCTAAAGATACCAAGGTAACTATCTTCCGGGGTGTCCTGTACCTTTGTTAACCCATTAAACATCAAAGCATCGGTTTTATAGTTTAAACTTAACGCGGCATATGCAGACAGTTGACGAAACGACCTAAACAGGTCTGGGTTTTTGTTTACAAACACTTGTGAGAATAAAGGCGATAATGCGCTATAGTTGATATACAGATTGGCCAGTGAGTTAGAGCTTTGACGGTCTGAAAGAAGTACAAAAGCCTGTTTCTCTTTCTGATAATCGTATTTTACGCAGGCTTCTATCAGGTTTTTTGAAAAACTGCCTGATAGGGTTTGGTCATCTTTGTTTATCAGATAAAAGCGTCTTTTAATATCTTTCAGGTAAATCACATAACCTTGTTTTTCACCAATATTAAAAGTGTTGAGTACCAGCCCGTTCTTTTTTTGTTTAAACAGCTCGTCAAATAACGTAGGTTCAAAGCCTTTTGGGATCGACATCGTGATCAGGAAATCAATATCATCTCCATTTTGCGGATGCATGGAAATGTATAAGTTTTGACCCGACATATGGGGCTCTATCACAGGATTCTGCAATATTCTTTTCTTAAGGGCGATCAGCTCGGCCATTTTATCCTCGCCAATGATGTTCATAAAAAGCTTATTGCCGGTAAAAATATCGTATAAGCTTTTTTCATTATTGAATTCGAGTATTAGTGAGGCATCATTGGGAATGGTTCTCAGAGCCTGCGTGGTTTGTTGTGAAACACCGTTGAGGTTTTTGAAATAGACCACGGTTACCAACACAGTAGCTATCAGCAATATTATGGTGGCAAATACGAGTCGTTTCATGTGTGTTGTCTTACAAAGGTAGATTTTTACGGGGTAGCCGTAAAGTAATACTTTCAATTGGTAACTTAGCACTTTATATCTACATGAACAGACGAATCATTATTACCGCATCAATACTTGGTTTATTGGCGGTTATCTCAGGCGCTTTTGCCGCTCACGGACTAAAACAGTATTTAACCCCATCTCAATTAGAAATATGGCATACCGGTGTGCAATACCAGTTTTACCATGTATTTGCACTGCTGTTTTTGTCGACGTTTGCTAAAGAAGGTAATCGTTTCACCAATGCTGCTTACTATCTTTTCACCTTTGGCATCATATGCTTCTCCGGCTCGTTATATTTATTGGCCTGCCGGGAGTTCCTGGGTTGGAGTTGGTTAATCGTAATGGGACCGGTAACGCCACTCGGCGGTTTCATGTTCATCGGAGGATGGGCCACTATGGCATTAGCAGCCTTTAGAAATAAATAAAACATAATGCTCGAATTTGCCGAAGTACAACATACCGATAGGGAGACGCTTTTCGTCGAGGTGATTTTGCCTTTGGCAATAACGAAGAACTATACTTATCGCGTACCTTTTCATTTGAATAATGAGGCGGCAATAGGCAAACGTGTGGTGGTACAATTCGGCAAAAGCAAACTATATACTGCGATAATTGCATCCATCGGTAAACAGGCTCCGGAGAAATATGAGGCCAAATACTTGATGGAAATACTGGATGATCGCCCGGTAGTTTCTGAACGTCAGTTGCAGTTTTGGCAATGGCTGGCAGAATATTACATGTGCACGGTGGGCGAAGTAATGAATGCTGCTTTGCCATCAGCGCTAAAACTAGCAAGCGAGACTAAAGTGGTTCTGAATAAAGGTTTTGAGTTCGACAGAACGGCCCTGCATGATAAGGAGTTCATGATCGTCGAAGCGCTTGAACTGCAATCAGAACTTACTGTTGGCGATATCGCCAAACTCTTGGGCCAGAAGACGGTGATGCCTATTTTGAAACTGATGTTCGAGAAGAACATCATCAACATTTCAGAAGAGGTAAGTGAACGTTATAAGCCGCGCAAAAAAACCTTCATCAAGCTCAATCCAATTTATAATGATCCAGAGAACCTGAAGGAACTGTTTCCTATACTTGAAAAACGTGCTCCTAAACAAGCAGATGCCTTGCTGGCTTATATTAAACTGGCCCGTCATCAGAAAACCATATCGAAAAGTGAATTGATAGAGGAGAGCGGTGCCGGTGATGCCAGCATTAAATCGCTGATTGAAAAAGAGATATTTATTGCCGAGGAGAAAAACGTAAGCCGTTTATATTTTGATGAGGATGAATTTAGCAGCGATTTTCTGCTAAGCGAAAATCAGCAAAACGCCCTGGCTGAAATAAAGGAGCAGTTTGAGCAAAAGGATGTGGTATTGCTGCACGGGGTTACCTCGTCGGGCAAAACGCAGATTTATATTCGTTTGATCGAGGATATGATTAATTCGGGCAGGCAGGTGCTTTACCTCTTGCCTGAAATTGCACTCACAACACATATTATCGAGCGCCTGCGGCAGTATTTTGGCAGTAGCATTGGTGTTTATCACTCTCGGTTTAATGATAACGAAAGAGTGGAGGTTTGGCAAAAAGTATTGAACCACGAATATAAAGTGGTTTTAGGAGCGCGCTCATCGGTGTTTTTGCCTTTCGATGATCTTGGATTGATCATCGTAGATGAAGAACACGAAACCTCTTACAAACAGTTCGATCCTGCTCCGCGCTATAATGCCCGGGATGCGGCGATCTATCTAGCTAATAGTTATCATAGCAAGGTGCTTTTGGGCTCTGCCACACCATCATTTGAGACCTACTACAATGCCCGCACGCACAAATATGGACTAGTTGAGTTACTGGAACGATTTGGTGGCGTAGAGCTGCCGCAAACGGAAGTGGTGAGCATTGTCGAAGAGACCAAAAAGAAAACTATGCACTCGCATTTTACCAGTGTGCTGATGGAAGACATGGTGAAGGCGCTTTCCAATAAAGAACAGGTGATCCTGTTTCAAAACCGAAGGGGATATGCACCATTATTGATTTGCAGGACTTGCGCCTATACCCCCAAATGTATCAATTGCGATGTAAGTCTTACCTTTCATAAAAGCAGCGGCAAACTGCATTGCCATTATTGTGGCTATAAGGAAGATACGCCATCTATTTGTCCGGCCTGCGGCTCAACCCATTTGGAGTATAAGGGTTTTGGAACCGAAAAAGTAGAGGATGAGCTGGTAATGTTATTGCCTGAAGCCCGTATCAGCCGCATGGACCTTGACACTACTCGTTCAAAAAATTCTCTGCAAAATATTTTGAATGACCTGGAAGAAAAACGAATCGATATCCTGGTCGGGACGCAAATGGTGGCCAAGGGTCTTGATTTTTCTGATATCACCGTAATCGGTATTATTAATGCGGATAGTTTATTGAAATACCCTGATTATCGCGCCAATGAACGCAGTTTTCAAATGCTGGCGCAGGTAAGCGGCAGGGCTGGGCGGAGAGGAAAACAGGGTAAAGTCGTAATTCAAACCTATGATCCAAATCACCGCGTTATCAAGCAGGTAATCGACAATGATTATAAAGATCTCTACCTAACCGAAATGGAAGAGCGTAAAAGCTTTAAATATCCACCTTTTTATCGCATCATCAACCTGGATATCAAACACAAGAACGCCGATATTTTATACAACCAGGCGGAATACCTTGCAACAGAACTACGCAAAAATTTTGGTGACAGGGTAATAGGCCCAGAAGTGCCGCTGATCAGCCGTATCCGCAATTATTATATCAAATCCATCATGCTCAAGTTTGAAAAGGATGGAGTGTCGATCAATCGTGTTAAAGCGGTGATCAGGGATATTATCACGCAGTTTCAGACCACTAAATTGAGTAAGGGGAGTGTTATTCAGCCGGATGTTGATCCCTACTAACACGATTTTTGGATTTTAAAGATTTAATGGATGACTGTCTGATTTGAAAATAATTTATAGATTGTATTCAAACAATTAAACCTAAACCTGTATGCAAGTAAACGACATCACTCATAAGATTATTGGCTGTGCCATGAATGTGCATAATGCACTCGGAAGCGGATTCCCAGAGGTGATTTATCAAAGAGCATTGGAAATTGAAATGGCATCCCGTGGCTTGAATTTTGAAAAAGAAAAAGACATGCCAATTATATATGAGGGACACAAAATAGGGTCTCGGCGTGTTGATTTCTTTGTGGAAGATTGTATCATGCTGGAAATAAAAGCTTTCGATAAAATTGAAAATGTTCATAAAAATCAAGCTATAAATTATCTGGAAGTGTATAATATTGCTGATGGTTTACTGATAAACTTTGGAGGAGCAAGTCTTGACTTTAAAAGATTGTATAATAAAAAGTTAATCAATCCTGCGGAATCAGATAAATCCTAAAATCGTGTCAGATGGCTTACAAGTTTGTTGATAATTACCGCGAGAGAGGTGCCCGGAAGCAGTTAGTTGATATTTTGAAGAAGAAGGGCATTGATGATGAAGCCGTACTAAAAGCTATAGGTAAAGTTCCACGCCATTACTTTTTCGATGAAACTTTCTGGAACCAGGCATACAGGGACATTGCGTTTCCGATAGGCGAGGGACAAACTATTTCCCAGCCATATACCGTGGCTTATCAGACGCAATTACTGCATATCAAAAAAGGGGATAAAGTATTAGAGATAGGTACAGGATCAGGTTATCAGGCTTGTATTTTAATGGAGCTTGGCGCTAAAGTTTATACGATTGAACGCCAGGAGAAGCTATACGAACGCACCACACAGGTTTTGCCATACATGGGTTATAAGCCACATTTCTTTTTGGGTGATGGCTCAAAAGGTATCTCCGAGCATGCGCCCTACGATAAGATCATCGTTACGGCCGGTGCGCCAATGGTTCCCGAAGAATTATTAAGACAATTGAGTATTGGTGGTATACTGGTAATCCCCGTCGGCGATGCTGAAACGCAAAAAATGGTCACTATACTAAAAACTGCCGAGAATGATTATGAAAGGCACGTGCTGGATACTTTCAGGTTTGTGCCGTTGGTAGGGGATAGAGCGTGGTGATGTGAGTTGCAGTGGCAGTAAAAAGTAGCAGTAATTAAACTGCAACTGCCACTCAAAACTGCTACTACCTTTTCATCGCCCTGTCCATCTCAATCTTAGTATCGCGTTCTTTCATAGTTTCACGCTTATCGTAGGTTTTCTTACCCTGAGCAAGGCCGATCTCTAATTTGGCAAAACCACGTTCACTAATGAATAAGGCTAACGGAACAATAGTCAATCCTTTTTCTTCGCCTCGGGTTTGGAGCTTTTTTAGTTCTTTTTTGTTGAGTAGTAATACCCGGTCGCGTTTGGCTTCGTGATTGTAGAATGAACCATAAGAATATTCGGAAATATGCAGGTTACGAACGTATAACTGATTGTCAATAAACGTGCAGAAAGCATCATTCAGGTTAGCCTTACCTTCGCGTATTGATTTAATCTCGGTACCCAGCAGTTTTATGCCCGCTGTGTATTTGTCGAGTATCGAGTATTCAAAATAGGCCCTTTTATTTTTTATGTAGATATCCTGCTGGCTCATCCCTGCTGTATTTTGATGCAAATATAGTTTATTGTGGTTTGACCACAAGCACAGGAACATTCACCTTATGTCGCACCGAATTCACCGTAGTACCGAATATGAGGTCCTTGATCGCTTTATGCCCGTGTGATCCCATTACGATAAAATCTACGTTTTCTTCATTCACAATTTTGGCAATGGCGCTCGCGGCAATGCCGTAACCAATACGTGCTTCAGCTTTGTAACCGTTCTCTTTTAAGCTATTTACATAAACGTTTAGGTTATCAACGTCACTTTGTGTTTCATGGTCCATTACCTCGGTGCCATAATAGCGTGCTCCGGCTGTTTCAACTACGTGGATCAGCGTATACCTGGCGTGCTTATGCCCCTGCATGATAGCGTGGCGGATACAGTCCCGGTCGTTCTTTGAAAAGTCGATAGTGACGGCGATATGGTTATAGGATACCGCCGTCAGATCAGTAATAGTTGTTGCCAAGCCATGCGGCACCTGCGCAGGCTGATCACGATGTTTGAACAATATAGGTCTGAAAAATACATACAACAGTAGTAGGGCGATAGCAACAGTAACCGGAATAACAAGTGCATAGATCCATACAGCGGCTGCAGGATATTGTTTTATCCAATCGTGAATTTGATCCACCACCAATTTGCCATTCAAACCTATGATCAAAATGGCACAGGCCCATGACACTATTTTGGTTTTAGCACTAATAGCAAATTTGCCCATCCGTTTACGGTCGGATGTGAAGTGTATTAGCGGAACTATAGCAAAGCCCAGTTGTAAACTAAGCACAACCTGGCTCAATATAATAA
>JAFAKI010000262.1 GCA_019235595.1 Mucilaginibacter sp.
CTTCAGTATAAAACACTCATCGCCATTATCGCTGATCAAAAATTCATGCAATTTATCAAACAGTTCCAACTGCTGAGCAGTAGGTTCATGCGGGAAGGCTTTTTTGATCTGATCTGTTGAAGACACGAACAAAAATGCTGATAAGTATCTTAATTAAGTAATCCAAAAAATATTACTTTTGCGATAGCTGCTTGATAACCGCAACTATCTAACACAATCGTATTAACTTGAACACAAATCAACACGCCGGCTATACTTTATTGATCAGGATCGGCTTAAATTCGTTTTCATATGCTGTTGCGGGCCAGGGCAGGATGCTCGTCCTGAAAGAAAACCTTGATCTTGCAGAACTTAGTCAGCCATCAGAGAGCAATCAAATGTTGTCTGCCGAGTATGTTCAGCATATTATTGGCATTCCTTATACTGGTTTTACCCTTGTCCCGGCAAGTTTGTTTAGTCCCGATAAGGTGGCCGATTTTGCGCGGTTCCTGGATGTAAAACGGAACGAGAAAGTATTCTCCCAGCAATTGGATAGCGACAACCATGTAATCTTTAAAGCGAATACCACATTGGTGGATGTGATTGCTGAAAAATTCGGGATTAATAGCATTGTATTTGCCCCAAAAGGCTGGATAAAACTTACGGCAGCGAATAGCCCCGTGGATAATCATATCTATCTGAATGTGGAAGGCGAGAAAGCCGAATTCCTGAACTTTAAGGAGGGCAAGCTACGTTTTTATAACAGCTTTGAGTTTATGGTACCGGACGAGCTGGCCTATTTTGCCACACTTATTGCAAACGAACTGCAATTACAACCCGGTGATGTCACCCTTGTTTTGAGCGGAAACATTACCCCGGAAGACGAGAACGGCGCCCGCCTGGATCGCTTCTTTGGCAAATTGACACTAAATAGCCTTAGCTCACTTGCGTTGCCTGAGCAAACTGCCTTGCACGAAATATTAACGCTCACCGCTTTATCGCTATGCGGATCATCGGAGGCAATTTAAGGGGACTCAGGCTTAATCCGCCTAAAAATTTGCCCGTTCGCCCGACTACCGACCTGGCGAAGGAGGCGCTGTTTAACATCCTGCAAAACCAAATCGAATTTGAAAATATTAAAGTGCTCGACCTTTTTGCCGGAACCGGGAATATTTCATTTGAATTTGCCTCAAGGGAGGCAGCACACGTCATTTCGGTCGATCGCAGTATACATTGCGTCAATTATATTAAAGATACGGCACGTCAGCATCGTTTGGAGCAGATAAAAACTTATAAAGCGGATGTTTTCAAATATCTTGAACTGGAAACGGAGCAATACGATCTCATCTTTGCCGACCCACCGTATGATCTGAACCGCATTCCGGAGATTGCGAAAATTGTTTTTGATAAGAATCTACTGCTGCCCAGTGGGTTATTGATCATCGAGCACCAATCACTTCAAAATTTGAGCAATCACCCGGCTTTTGTGGAACAACGGAAGTATGGACATTCGTCGTTCTCGTTTTTTAAGAACACGGAATAAAATTAAAAATGTCATGCTGAATTTATTTCAGCACCCCATCATAAAGGTATGCGATAGAAAAGTCTGCTACAGGCAAATCGCAGACCAAGCAGGCGTGAATGTCCTGTGGGTTGCCGAAATAAATTCGGCATGACATGGTAGTCGATATTAAACATCGATAACCTCAACCCCCTTCTTCCTAAAAAAAGCCAGCTCGTCAGACTTTGAATTGGTGATAATGGAATTGATCAAGTTTAACTCCCCAAACCGCAAATAACTCTCCTTCCCTATTTTACTGTCATCACATAATAAATAAGTTTTTGCGCTATGCGATGCAAAAGCCTGTGTAATTTCGGCTTCCAATTCACTATTGGCGAATAATCCGTTGCGCGATATGCCATCAACACCCAAAAATGCTTTATTGGCTTTGTACCTGGCAATATGCTCATTCGCGATCGAGCCATGCACCGCCTGTCGCTCGGCATTAAACTCTCCGCCGATAATATTTAATGATACCAAACTGTTCTGCAACTCATAAACAACCGGGATAGAATTGGTGATCACCTTGATCTTTTTCCCTTTAATAAACTGGCATAGCCTGAACACCGTGCTACCGCAATCCATAAAAATAATATCCCCGTGATTGATCTGTTCGGCAGCGGCGCGGCATATTTTGTCCTTCGCTTCTACATTTTTCGCGGCCTTATTTACAAACTCGTGGGGGACTTCAAACGGGTTCACTTTCATCGCCCCGCCGTGTGTACGGTAGAGCAAACCATCACCCGCCATCTGGTTTAGGTCGCGGCGAATGGTGATTTCGGAAATATCAAGTTCGGCTGCTATCAGCTTCACATCCACCTCACCCACGGTATTCAGCTTATCCAGAATTATTTGCTTTCTTTTTTGAAAGTTCATTTATTATATTTTAATTTGTTCAAAAATAATCAAAATAAATCAAAAACAATCAATTCATTTGAAAACTTATAAGATCATCAAAAACGAATTGTTATCTGACAATTGGTATAGGCTGAACAAGATCACCTATGAAACCCATTATGCCGATGGTTCGGTAACGGTACAAAGCCGCGAATCATATGACCGCGGGAATGGGGCCACGATACTGCTGTATAATAAAGCGCAAAAAACAGTAATACTGACACGACAGTTCCGCATCCCAACTTATGTAAACGGAAACGAGACCGGCTACCTAATAGAAAGCTGCGGCGGACTGTTAGATAAAGACAATCCCGAAGAATGCATCAGACGGGAAACTGAGGAAGAAACGGGTTACCAAATATCCGATCTAAAGAAAATATTCGAGGTATACATGTCGCCGGGATCTGTAACGGAGCTGATCTACTTTTTTGTAGCCGAATATTCCAACGAAATGAAAGTGAGCGATGGTGGTGGTGTTGAAGAAGAAAGTGAAGACATTGAGGTACTCGAAATTTCCTTTCAACGAGCTTTGGATATGATAAAAACCGGGGAAATAAAAGATGGCAAAACCATCATGCTTTTACAATATGCACAAATAAATCAACTACTATGAGCACTAAACCGTTAACCATTCTGATTGCCGGCCCATACCGCTCTGGCACCAACGATGACCCTACCCTAATGCAGCAAAATTTAGAACGACTGGAATCCGCCGCGCTAAAGCTGTTCCGCGCCGGGCATATACCGCTTATTGGCGAGTGGCTGGCTTTACCATTATTGAAAATGGCTGGTTCAAAAAAACCGGGAGATGAAATTTACCAGGAGATATCCTACCCGGTAGCTCATCGCCTTATAACCAAATGCGATGCCATATTACGGATGGAAGGGCAATCAACCGGGGCCGATAACGATGTAAAAGTTGCCCGCGAGCTTGGGCTGCCTGTTTATTATCATATCGACGACATCATAGGCAATTAATGTGCTAAAGATTATTATTTTTGGTGAGCTAAGCACAACAATAAATTATGAAGACCGCTCTCTTCCCCGGCTCGTTCGACCCGGTTACCAAGGCCCACGTGGATATTATTAAACGATCCATGGGACTATTTGACAAGATTTATATTGGGATAGGTGATAACAGCTCAAAAAAAGGCTTGCTGAGTGTTGCACAGCGCGAACAAATGCTGAGGGCGGTATTTGAAAATGAGCCCAAAATACACGTGGTGGCCTATGATGGATTGACAGTTGAGTTCTGTAAAAGCATTGGGGCATCCTATATGATCCGGGGCATACGTACGGTGTCTGATTTTGAATATGAGAAGGCCATTGCGCAAATGAACCATTCCCTTGCCTCTGATATTGAGAGCATATTTATCGTGAGCAAACCGGGCTATTCGTCAATCAGCTCCACCATCGTGCGCGAAATATTGCGTTATCATGGCGACGTAAGCCAGTTTATTCCGAAAGAGGCACTGGCTTATCTGTAAACAGGTCCATTTTTGCTAGTACATCCATTATGGATGGGAACGTATTTTTTATAATCGCTTCGATGTGCCCTTTCCGGAACCAGCGCACTGATGTTATGCCTTCTTCTTTTTGCGGCTTAAGTTTGCCGCTGCCTTTGTAATCCATCTCGTACCAATAAGTTCTTTTCAGCACCACTTCGCCCCTGTTGTTATAGGTATGATAGGTTTTACATATACGCGGACCAATGTTGTTTACCGAGATGCCGCACTCCTCTTCCACTTCGCGTACCGCACCAACTCTTTTACCCTCGCCTTTCTCCAGCTTTCCTTTTGGTAAATCCCATTTCTTATTGCGGTAAATAAACAGGTATTCGCCTTTCGGGTTGATCACTACTCCCCCTGCGGCTTCAATCACTGTGATGCTTCTCATCACCTTTTTCAGGTACTCCTTGGCATCGCTGCAGTGTATAAAATAGAATTTATTCCCCGGTTTTCCATTGTACCTATTGTAAAAAGCTTTCAGGTCAAAAGTCTGTGCGTCAATTTTTTGGTACCTTTCCACCTTTTTTGGCACCGACTGGGTAATCAATATAACTTTTTCGTTGATATAAATTCTGTACTTTTGAGCCATGTTTAATAAAACTGAGATAGAACAACAAGTAGCGGAGTTCCTGCTACAAATTAAAGCAATTAAATTACAACCTGATAATCCATTTACCTGGGCCTCCGGCTGGAAATCACCAATTTATTGCGACAATCGTATCACCTTATCCCACCCTACTATACGTACCTATATCCGTCAAAAATTATCACAGATCATCCAGGAAGAATTTGGCGCTGTAGATTGCATTGCCGGTGTAGCTACCGCTGGTATTCCCCAGGGTGCGCTGGTAGCCCAGGAATTGGGACTACCTTTCATCTACGTACGTTCTAAACCAAAAGATCACGGCACCGGAAGCATGATCGAAGGTGAATTAATCCCGGGCCAAAGAGTGGTTGTTATTGAGGATCTTATCTCAACCGGAAAAAGCAGTTTGCAGGCAGTTGAAGCATTAAGAAATGCTGGTTGCACTGTTGCCGGTCTGGCTGCAATTTTCAGCTATGGCTTTGATCAGGCCACAGAAAACTTTGACGAAGCCAAATGCAAATTCTTTACGCTATCTAACTATAGCGCATTATTGAAATACGCCGAGAAAAACAATTATATCTCTGCCGATGATTCTGAAATATTAAGAAAATGGCGTACATCTCCTGCTACGTGGGGGCAATAATTGCGGTTGGATTGAGTTAGATTAAGTTGATTGAGTTGGATTGAGTTGACTTAGTTAGATTAAGTTTTTTGTCGACCTGCTCAACTTAATCAACCACTTAACTTAATCAACATAATCAACTCAGATTTCCAACTTAATCAACCACTCTCCAATCAACACAGTCAACTAAAAGCATGACTACCTTCGAAAGCAAAACCACTATCAATAAGTCCGTAAGTGACGTATACCAATTTCTGGCGGATTTGAATAACCACCAGCAATTAATGCCCGAAAATATTCTGGACTGGGTGTCAACCGCCGATGAGGCCCGTTTTAGCATTCAGAATATGGGCAAACTGGCGCTTAAGATTGATAACAGGGTTGAAAATGCCGAGATAAACATTATCCCTGCAGAAAAGCCGCCATTTGATTTAAAATTAAACTGGAAAATCATCGACGCCGGAACGGGCACAGAGGTTGCATACACTATAGCAGCAGATTTAAATATGATGATGAAAATGCTGGCAAGCGGACCGTTGCAAAAATTAGCCGATCACGAAACCAAAAGGTTATCTGAAGTACTCTGCTAAAGAGGATCAATAGTTCCGCTTCAGTCTTAAATGCCGCACTACAACTACTATGTTGATGGCGAATAACGAAACAATTAATAAAGTCATAATCAGGGGGGTTAGCTTGCTAATATAAAGTAAGTACGTTTAATTATAAAGCAGCCCCATCGGGTATTCCAAACAAAATATTAACACTTGTGCAATTCTTCTGTTAATAACTTATGATGCCTTATATCATTGCAAGTCTTTAACAATATAAGTCGCTCAATCAGTAAAATTTGCCTTAA
>JAFAKI010000313.1 GCA_019235595.1 Mucilaginibacter sp.
TGCTGCTTACGAGCTGTACCAAAAGGGAATGTTCCACCAGGAAATGCTAACCAGTACGGGCGTCCTTGATGTAAACAAAGCTTATCCTTCGTTGCTCAACCTGTTGCCCGGGGGTATGAAAGGATTAGCCTTCGCTGCACTTACCGCAGCCATCGTAGCATCGCTTGCAGGTAAAGCAAATAGTATTGCTACCATATTTACGCTGGACATTTACAAGAAAACAATTAAACCGGATGCCAATGATCACCAGTTGGTCGTATTGGGAAGATATTCAGTGGTGGTGTCAATGGTGCTTGGACTGATTTTATGCTATTTTATTGGCAATGCATTAATGGGAGAAGGAAAGCAAGGGTTCCAATATATACAGGAATATACAGGTTTTGTATCGCCGGGTATATTCGCGATGTTCATCCTTGGTTTTTTCTGGAAAAAGGCTACTTCCAATGCGGCGCTGTTTGCTACTATCGGGGGGTTAATTTTTGCAGTTTTCTTTAAATTTCTTCCAAGATTTGCCAATCTTGCTTTCCTCTCCCCATATGGGTTTTCAAAGCTTGCTTTACAAGATGACAAAAAAACATACCTCTATGAAATACCATTTCTTGATCGTATGGGTTTTATATTTGTGATCTGCATCATAGGTATGTATATCATTTCGAAGGTAGAGACTGCAAGAGGTGTTACACCGAATGGTTTGGAGGTGGACGTAAATATGTTCAAAACTAATAAGTCATTTGCCATTGGCGCACTTATCATTGGCGTCATCTTAACTGCGCTTTATACGATTTTCTGGTAAAAAGAGATAATAACCTACAAAAAATAGCGATGCGTGATAAACCATCGCTATTTTTTTACATAAGGTAATCCACTCAACCGATCAAATTCATCGGCAATAAAGTTTATATTTAAGGCCTGAAAATAATAAACCGTCTACCTGATGTTTAGTAATCTGGAACAAACTTTCCGCTGGTACGGACCATCCGACCCGGTAACCCTGACCGCCGTTAGACAAACCGGCGCTACCGGGGTAGTAAATGCCTTGCATCATATCCCGAGTGGTGAGGTATGGTCGAAAGAAGAAATTGAGAAACGCAAAAATATTATCCAATCCGCCGGTTTAACCTGGTCAGTTGTGGAAAGCGTAAACATTCACGAGAGCATTAAAACTGCCGGCCCGGATCGCGAAAAGTATGCCGACCAATATATCGAGACGTTAAAAAACCTGTCAGAGGCAGGCATTAAAACCGTATGCTACAACTTTATGCCGGTGCTCGACTGGACACGCACCGACATGGACTTTCGTTTACCAAATGGAGCATCTGCACTGCGATTTCATGCAGCAGCCATGGCCGCATTTGATCTTTATATTTTGGAACGTGAAGGAGCTTACAGAGATTTCACCCCGGATCAGCAGCAGCAAGCAAAAACCTATTTGGATGGTCTTACTATTGAGCAAAAAAAACAACTGACCACTAACATTATGGCGGGGCTTCCCGGTACCAAAGATGTGTTGACAGTAGATCAGTTTAAAGAGCACCTGGAAAAATATAAGGGCATTGATGCTGATCAGTTGAAACAAAATCTTGCATGGTTTTTACAGGCCATTATACCTGATGCAGAGAAGCTGGGCATCAAAATGTGTATCCACCCGGATGATCCTCCGTTTCCGATATTGGGTCTGCCGAGGGTAGTATCAACAGAAGATGATCTGCTGGATGTGGTTAATGCTTCTACGTCATCAAGCAATGGCCTTACGTTTTGTACAGGTTCATTGGGAGCAAGGGGTGATAACGATCTGCCTGCAATGATTGGTAGGTTGGGCAAGCATATCCATTTCCTGCATCTTAGAAATGTTCAGCGTGAAAATGATGGAAGCTTCTATGAGGCAGATCACCTGGGCGGAAGCACCAATATGTACGCCGTAATGAAAGCCGTTTTACAGGAGCAGAAAAACCGGGCAGATATCGGGCGCGACGATGTGGCCATACCAATGCGCCCGGATCATGGACACAAGTTGCTGGACGATTTCAATTATAATACCTTCCCGGGCTATTCGGCTATCGGTCGCCTAAAGGGACTGGCTGAATTAAGAGGTTTGGAAATGGGCATAAAAAATGCGCTTTACCAATAGAATATGGGTGATCCTTTAAAAATACAAAAACAGGGTAAGGTTCTTTCATTTGGAGAGTTGCTGTTGCGTATATCTCCTGATGAAGGTGGCCAATGGCTAAAAGATAATACCTTCCCGTTTTATATTGCCGGCGCTGAACTGAATGTTGCCACTGCGCTGGCGCTTTGGGGCGTTCCCTCGAAATATATCACCGCTCTGCCTGATAACGGCATGGTGCACCAGATCGTGGATTTCCTGGAGAAACAAAATATCGATCTTTCTGATGTAATCTATCATGGAAACAGGCTTGGTTTATATTTCCTGACCAAAGGGAAAGACCTGAAAAATGATGCCCTGATCTATGATCGTGCGTATTCCTCATTTTCAGAGCTAAAGCCGGGAATGATCGACTGGGACAAACATTTTGAGGGGGTAAGCTGGTTCCATTTCAGCGCGATATGCCCTGCTATTAATCAAAATGTGGCAGATGTTTGCAAGGAGGCTTTGGAAATTGCGTCGCGGAAAAATATTACAATATCTGTCGACCTGAATTATCGCTCCAAGCTTTGGCAATACAATAAAAAGCCGGGTGAAATTATGCCCGGATTGGTGCAGTATTGCGATCTGATAATGGGGAATGTATGGGCAGTAGAAACTATGTTGGGCATCCCGGTGAGGCCTGATATTCATGAATCGGGGCAAAAAGGTATTTATCTGAAGGAGGCTTTAAAAGCGTCTGAGGAACTGATAAAACGGTATCCTAAATGCAAAGCAGTCGCCAATACTTTCAGGTTTGATGCGCAAAAGAAAGTAAGCTATTATGCGGCCCTCTATACCGGGGAGGAGTTTTATACATCAAACGAGTTTGGGTCAACACAGATCATTAATAAAGTAGGCAGCGGCGATTGTTTTATGGCAGGACTGATCTACGGGTTTTATAATGATTTCGACCCGGATAGAGTGCTGGAATTTGCAACATTAGCTGCTTTTGAAAAACTATTTATCGAAAGCGATACTACTAATATACCGGTGGAGGAGATATTAGCTAAGTTAAATAGTTGATTTGGTTGATTGAGTTGATTAGGTTAGTTTCATCACAACTTAATCAACTCAATTAACTTAATCCAACTCAATCAACTAAACTACAATGAAAGAAAAACAAGCGGTACTGGACAGTATTTTGAAGCAAGGGATGTTGCCTTTGTTTTTTTATGAAGACGCGCAGGTAAGCGTAGAGATACTGCGTACGCTGTATAGGGCCGGGGTGCGGGTGA
>JAFAKI010000317.1 GCA_019235595.1 Mucilaginibacter sp.
GGCGAAATGGTATCGGGAAATATTGGCTCAGCCTCACTCAGAAGATTAGACTATACAGTAATAGGTGATTCCGTAAATGTCGCCCAGCGCCTGCAATCTGTTGCAAAGGCCGGCCAGGTATTAATTACCGAACAGGTTTACGAAAAAATAAAGGAATCTTTCCGTTGCGAGATCAACGGTGAGTTCACCCTCAAGAACAAGGAAAAGCCTGTGGTTACTTATGCTGTTATTGAATAAACAGGCTTAATCATTTACACTTCATTATATCAGAAAAAATAGTGGCTCTGTGGCCACTATTTTGCTTCATACACATTATTAGTACGGTCAGTATCCGGAATTTGATTATCCGGGTCTAGCACAACTTGCTTAATCTTTGAGGTTGAATTATATCTGAATACCCATTTCGGGCCATGCTGCCATATCTCTACCGGCAGCTTAATGGTTTGTACTTTCCCATTTTCTTCGGTGATTTTAGCAACGACAGGCAGGGCCATCTCGCGCAAATTTTCAACGGTGATCAAGGCACCTGATGCCGGATTATTTTTTACATACCTCACATCAGTCACAGCCTGATCAACATTCCAGGTAGTGTAGAACCATTCCTTCCAAAACCAGTTCAGGTCCTCTCCTGCTGCATCATTCATGGTACGGAAGAAATCATATGGCTGCGGGTGTTTATAGGCCCAACGATTTATATAAGTTTTAAAAGCATAATCAAAGCGATCAGGCTCAAGCACCACATTCCGCAGGATGTTTAATGCCAGCGATGTTTTGTAATAGAACATACCACCGTCATCATTAGCATCCGGTGCAATCATTAATGGATCATGTTCCTTCTGTAAGCCTTTAGCTAATCCCAATGCCGGACTTTTCTTTTCCGCGTACTCGCCCTTATTAAAATTCGCCCAAACATAACCGTTGATAAAGGTATTAAAACCCTCATCCATCCAGCCATATCTGCGTTCATCACTGCCAACAATCATCGGGAACCAGTTGTGACCTATTTCGTGTGCTATATCCCTAAACAGATCGTCATTGACAATTTTATGGCTGCAAAATACAATACCGGGATACTCCATACCCAACGCTACACCTGCCACCACAAAAGCATTATGCCATGGGTATTCAAAATAGGTTTTTGAATAAAACTCCATGCTGAATTTCAGATATTCAACCGAACGGCCATAATGTTCACGCCCTATACTTTCAATCGGATACACTGCCATTGCCATACCCTTTTTGCCCGATGGAAGATTTACTCGCGCCGCATCCCATAGGAACGCCCTCGACGCCGCCCAGGCAACATCGCGGGTGTTATTCATCTTATAATGCCAGGTTAGTGTTCCGGTAGTTTTCCGGCCCGATGCTTTCACTTCATCTTGGCCAATAATGCTGACGGTGCTATCGCTTTTTGCCGCCATGGCCAAGCGTTTTGATTCAGCTGGGGTCAATACTTGTTGCGGGTTTTGCAGATCGCCAGAACCAGCAACGATCATATCGGCTGGGGTAGTGATGTAATAGTCTACATCTCCGTACTCACAATAAAACTCGCCATTACCCAGGTACGGTAAAGTATTCCATCCATTCAAATCATCAAACACGCACATACGCGGGAACCATTGCGCCAATTGATAGATAACACCGTTTTGAGTAGATAAACGCCCCATGCGGTCGGCGCCATGCTCCGGTATAGCAAATGAATAGTCAATATTGATTCTGATCTTGTCACCCTGCTGCTTAACTGCAAACGGCAGCCTTATCTGCATCCTGGTATCGGTAATATAAGGGGTTATCGCATAAGTCTTGCCGCCATATACAACCGATACTTTGCCAATGTTATAGCCGCCCTTGAAACCATTTGAATCAAAACGATCACCTGCTGGTGTAACTGCTGTGCCACGGGAATCGTTCCTGAACAAATTCTGATCCAGTTGCAGCCACAGGTAATTCAAGGTATCAGGACTATTATTGGTATAGTTAATAGTCACATCACCCTTTACCATCGTGTCTTTTTCGAGCAAAGTGGCATGAATAACATAGTCGGCTCGGTTTTGCCAGTATTTAGGACCAGGGGCGCCATTGCCGCTGCGCATTTCGTTGCCGTTATTGGTAAAAAACTGCGGGTCGAAGACCTGCTTCTTATCGTAGGTCGATTTTACCTGTGCATACAGGCCGAACGGTGCAAGAAGCACCAGGGCAAATCCAATTATGAGTCGCTTATTCATCAGTTAATTTTATCGGAATTATATGTTATTGATTGCCTTTATGCGGGCGCTATATTCGCTGAGAGTTTTGTCCGAAGGCTTTTTATGTTCCGCTTCTTTTATCAAAGCTGCCACATCGTTCTCCAAACTGCTGTCGACCATATCCGGGTATGGCGCGCCTACGCCCAGGTTTTCAGGCCATAGCCGGGCTTCATCCACCTTCGTCATTGCCTTCTGCAGTTGCCCGGCTTTCATCAGTTCAATGGCCAGTATCAGTTTGGTTTGTTCGTACAATTTATGCCCGTCCTTTGCTCCTTCATAGGGCAATACCTGTAAATGATCAAGTACCTTCTCAGCAGCAACATACTTGTTATTCAGCATCAGGCAACGCGCATATAACATCCCGACGACATAATTATCCGAATGAGGTTTATAGAGAGGCTCAATTGTTTGTAAAGCTTGTTTATCTTGTTTCTGAGCAATCAAAAACTCAGTCAGGTATTTAACATAACGCCAGTCATTGGGCTCTATCTTTGCGGCTTTCGTCAGGTATTTCAATTGACTTTGTTTATCCGTCGAATCGCACAAGCGGGAGCGAAACACGTAATAAGGAGCAAAATCTGGCTCAACACTTACATTATTAATGGCTTGTTGAGCTTTCGCATGATCTTTTGCCGCCTCAAATATCAAGGCTAAATAATAGCCTGGTTTCCAGTCGCTGGTATTCTTCAGTGCCCATTCCATGACGGCAGCGCTTTGCGGTCGGAAAGGGAATACAAGATATGCACTGCCGCCTTCAGCATCTGTCAGTCGCTGCTTCGCATCGCTATCGTTCCGATGCAACCATGCCAGCCAGTACAATATTTCATCATCTTTTTGGGACGCCGTTTCTAAAACAGTTTTACTTTCATTATCCAGGTTCAGATCATGGTACCAAACCGCTAAATCCAAATAAGTTTGCTGAGGCATTTCGTCCCGGATCAGCCCGGTAAATGCCGCTTTGTTTTCTGTTGATTTATTTGCCAAATACTCCTCGAACCGAACAAAATGGTTAATCGGATCAATAGCTAAGATTTGCTCTTTTGCTATTTTCTTCAGAACCCTATTGTGTAATAACCGCGCTGATAAATACTGTAACTGCAAAGCGGCAACGTTTTCGCCGGTATATACCAGGCTTTTTGAAGCGTAGCTCAACGCCTCATCAAATTTTTGTTGTCTTATTTTGATCTTGCTTAGTTCGGTTAAAGCTGATGCGCGGTATTCATCTGTTAACGTCGCCACTTCAAAACCATCTTGAGCATCGTAAACCCTATCTAATTTTAATGCTGATAAAGCATAATAATAATTAGCTGCGCCATCATAGGTATCCAGGCTAATGGCTTTGCGGGCATACTCAAAAACTGATTCGTAATTCATCTTCCGGTATTGCAACATGGCCATTTCGGCCAATGCCGGGATCAGTGCGGGATCAAGTTGGAGCGACTTGCTGATGCTGGCCTCTGCTTCGGTATAGTAGCGTGTATCTGCCTGGTATTTGCCTTTTAAATAAAGGCCATAAGCCGAATCATAATCCAACTTTAACAAAGGTTTGGTTGGCCGGCTTAATACTTTGTCTGTACTATCTTTCGAACCCCATGCGCAGCTACCTAATGTAATGCGACCAATTTGCTCACCATTATCCAAATGAATTGTTTCTTGTAAATTTTGCAAGGGCTCTAAGCTGATGCTTTTACTTAGAATCGGTTTGCCTTCGCCATCTGTGACTTTTAGAGTATCCTTAATATATTTTACTGATGAAAAGTAAATAGTAGCTGAGCCCTCTCCTTTTTTGATATTTAATACCCCTGATGTATCAGCGAAAGCTACACCGTTGGTTTTGCTATACGGATACCAGTATTCTGTCCAGCTATCGGTCTGATAAGGTGAAAAACTGAACTGTTTGTAAGGCGTGTACATACTCTCCTGCGCATTCTGAATGTACAGCCTGCCGCTTTGCAACTCGGTATATTGCCCGACATTGTCATTGAGCAGTTTATCCCAAATCGCACCGCTACGTGCTTTCCCCCATATCCAAATCTTCTTACCCACCTTATCCTCACGATTGGCATAATGGATCATGCCGTAATTATCGATCTGCCAAAATCCACCCCAATATTTACTATAAGTTCCGGTAATGTGGTACGACTGGCTGCCCCCAAAATCATTTTGATTATAAAAAGAAATATTCCGCTTATGCTCTTTGTCATAAGGCCATTCGTACGATTTGCCATCATGAAATAAGTGATTTGTTCCCGGCTCGATGTACTCCAGGTCATCATCGGCTTTTAGCGCAAGATTCATCCAGCTATAGTACGGCTGATCGAGGCTGGTTTGATTATGCCAGAAAACATGCGTGGTGAAATAAGCTTTATCTTTGGGTAGCCTTATCTCCATATTCCACCGGGTTTGAGTGAGCAGATCGAGCAGGCTAACGATGCAGCTTACGCTGCCGTCGTCATTCTTTCTGGTAATGTAGTCTACAGCATTTGATACACCGGGCGTATGACCAATTATTCCAAAATTGGCTTCAAGGCCCCCGCTTGTCCACGGCCCGCGCATAGCGATGTCGCGAAACTTGATCGCGTCATTTTGATAAATAAACGGTCTGTTATTTTTCTTGTCGATGGCTGTCCATATCTTACCTCCAATCTGAGGCATCACCCACAGTTTGATGAAGTCGTTCTCCAGTTCTACTACTTTCCATTTTTGCTGAACGGGTTTATTGGTAAAACCGTCAAAACGATAGTAAGGATAAACATTGGAAGGATTAGCAACGGGGTTCGGGTCCGAAAAAGGATAAGTTTTAAAGTCCTTTTCAAATTCCTTTATGGTGGCGTTGTTTTGCGCCATTACCGTTGTTTGTAGCTGTAACAGCAGGTACAAACATGCTCCTACCCAATAAAATCTTTTCATTGTTCGTGATATTTATTGTTCAGATTATTTTAAAATCAATAACCAGCCTTTGCCTTTTGAAACTGGTATTTCATCATTCGGGCCAAACTGACTTTCCGGTTGGAAATTGGCGATCTCAGGTGCGGTTAGTTTCGCTTTAGCAGGATCAATTCCTAATGCTTTCCAGTCAATATTCAGTTTAAACTTCGTATCATCCTGTGCCCAGCTTGCAATAGCGATCATCACTTTTTTATCTTTTACATAAGCCGTAGCCAATACATCCTTATTATCTGTCTTGATCGGATTGTGGCTCACCCAGTAACCAATCATCCGGCTGCCTTTGATACCGAAATTGTCCCATACCTTCCAGATCGGGCGAGGATCAGCATGATCCGACCATGGCATACGGTTGGTCATACCATACACCATGCCGCGCCATGGATTACCGCCGCCTTGCAGCATTTCGCCCATCAGGCCATAAGGTATACCCGATACTTCTACCATAAAGAAGTTGGGATCATTTTTCTCATAATCAAAATATTCACCAAACCAAAGGCGGTTCAAATAAGGGAAGTGCTCCAGGTACAAGTTGGCGCTGTTATTAAAGCCATCGCTTTTATTGTATTGATTTGCCGAGTGCAGGTCGATGATACCGGGATGTCCATTCTGTGTAAGCACACGTTTTACTCGCTTCATAGTGGTACGATCGAATGCTACATCATCCAGGTAAATGCCATCAATGCCGACATTATTCACCAGCCAGTTCATTCCTTCTACATAATAGTTATGCCATCTGTTCACGCCGCTATTGATAATTGCAGCGTCTTTTTGTTCGGGCACGTACCACGCACCGATATAATCGCCACCCAGGTGTTCCTGCAACCATGAATAACCCCCACCCTTGCCTGGCGAGAATATCTCATGCCCAAGGCTACGCATAGGCTGAATCTCATAAGCACTGTTCGACAATTCGCGCACAGTATTATATATCTTCACCTTCAAACCCGTTTGATGCGCCGAGTCGATATAACTTTTCATACTGCGCCATGCGATGAATGGGTAGTTGATGTACGGGTTGATAGCCGTGCCGTGGTGAATATTGATCACCGTAGCTCCGGTTTGTTTAATGGTATCAATAGGACTGTATTTATGATAAAAACGCATGTCCCATTGCTGTTCGGTGTTGATCGGATGGAACGGCGTAATCATCAGGGTAAAGTTGTAGTATAACACATCCCCTTTTTTCACGCTGCGCTCGCCGCTGTAATTAGTTACAGAAGCACCATCTGCATTTGAGTTGATATTGATGCCGCCTTTACCCTCATTACCCCAGGAAGAAGGCAGAACCAATGGCTTTGCCAAATAGAAATTGGTATTTAGCGGACGAACGTATTTATTATCTCTAAGCGAAGACTGCAAACCAGCGTTTACATTACCAATCCATGCCCCATCCTGATTTTTGTGGGCTACATCCCAATGCCACTCGTAGTTGTCAGGCCGTTTTGATCCCTTCTCATTCAAACCCATCATATATTCTGATGCTTGCTTGCTGAAAGGGATCACCATTTGGATATCGTTCAGGTTGGCATCATTTAACGCAGTTACTTTTACCTGGTAATTGATAAAACCATCAAATTCCACGCTGGCTGACACATTCAAACTTAAATCATTATTGCTGCTGCTGCTTGTCCAGGTTACTGTTCCAGGCTCGACTTGTTTTATTTTAAGCTGACCCGTTTTCCATTTCTCAATATTTCCTGATTTATCCTTTACATTGAACTGGAACGGCTGAGCCAGCACGTGATTAGGTGTTGTACCGATGCTCGTCATTTCCTCAGTAAAATAAGTATTGATCTGGAGCGGGAAACCATTCTGACCAAGCGTCAGTTTACGGCCAAGCAGACTGATAGTATTACCTTCAACGTTCAGCGGCAAATAAGGTTTTATTACCGCATTTTGCTGCGCCATGTTTGAGTTCAACCATGCAAGACGGGTTTGTTTCCAGGGCTCGCTGATGCCTTTATCTCTTAATATCTTATCACTAACATTCAGGGTGATTTTTACCTCGCGGGACGGTAATCCAGCCACGGTAACAGTTGCAGTGCCTGTATATTTTCCAGGCTTTGCTCCTTCCGGGATGTTAACCAGGCACCACATAGCTTGTATATGTCCCTGTTCAACATCAACGGTCTTTTTAAAAGGCTTTCCTTCTGCAGTGATACCATCCGTATTCAGACAGCTCATTGCTGAAGCAGCTATCACACCACCCTGCCCTTTCAGATCACTGAATGAAATCTTAACGTCATTCAAACTCTTTGCAAAAGCATAAATACCCAGCTGATAGCTAAAGTTCTCGCCACGCGCGGCTTCGTCTGCGAAATTCAATTCATTTGCTTTGCCCACCCAGCGCTGCGGCAGGTTGGTATCCATACTGATAGGATTGACTCTATTTTCAGGGAAGATCAGATAAGGCTGTTGTCCGGCATTGCTGATCAACTTTTCGGTCTCAGCTTTGGTGGCAATCACCTGCATTGGGTAAAGGTTATTCAATGCATTATATGATTCAATGTAATCTATCTTAACATTGGCTTTGGAACCGTCGACTAACTTGAGCCACTCATCTGATGCCGTGTTCGTTTCTTTCCTGTAAACTACATTCGGATAGTTTACCGGTTGTTTCAGATCATAAGGTAAAAAATAGATATAGTAATCGCCTTTGCCCGAAACCGGCTCAAAATCTACTGTACCCGCTTCAGCACTAACATTTTTTGTTTTTACATTAGTAATCTGCTGCCCGGTTTTTGCATCAACAACAATGATCAGCTGACCGGGTTTAACCGTGCGGCAACGCCATGGCACTACCACTTCGGCTACTTTGCCATCATCAGCAACGGTGACTACGGCGCGCTGATTCCCCAGTTTATCCGGGTCCCAGGTTTTGTCGCCTGTTTTATAAGAAATAGTTTGAGCTTGTGATAAACCTGCGGTCAATGCAAACAGGCAGGTGGTTAGCAACACGTAAGTTTTGCGCATCGTTATTCTTTTATAGATGAGTGATTAGTCAACCGAATTTTATCTTCGAGTTTTATTAATTGGTTCAGTAAAGTTAGCTGGTTATTGGCACGATTAAGATTTTGCCCGGCATAAGTAGTATGATAATACACATCGCCATTCAGATAATCTGCCAAAAAGCGGATGGCTTGCATATAGATCATGAATTTCCCGGCATAAATAAAATGTTCCTTTTCAAAAGAGGTCAGTTCAGTACCCATTTCAGAAAGATATCCGTTGTAAATGGCGTCAAAGCATTGCTCATCAACCACAATTTTTGAAAGATCGGTTTCATCTTCATTTGCCGGCGACAAATAAGTTCGGAGCATATCGCCGATATCACTGATAAAATAGCCAGCCATTACGGTGTCCAGGTCGATGAGGCATATGCCGTTCCAGTTGCCGTCAAACAATACGTTGTTGATTTTGGCATCATGGTGAATCACCCGAACGAGTAACTTACCGCTATTCTTTAGTTCTTCATAGGTAGATAAAATATCATTATGCCTGTTAATCTCGCTAATAGTCCATTTTGCCTGTTCTAATCTGGTGGCAGTGGTATTCAAACAGGCGTTCTCAAATTCTCTATAGCGTAGCGTAAGGTCATGGAAAGATGGGATCGTATCACGTAATTCAGCTGCATTAAAATCTTTCAGTAAAAAAGTAAACTTTCCGAATTGTTTTGCAGCCTCGTAGGCCTGCTTGTAATTTGTTACCGAGTTGATGCTGGTTGAATTATCTACAAAAGGGAACATACGGAAAATACCATCCTCGTTAACCGCGAGTGACGATCCATTCACAGCTAATAACGGAGCGACAAAAAGGTAGTCAGGGTATTTGTTATTCAGATAAGTTTGCAATTGCGACAGATTTAAAGCAATTACTTCCGGTTGTTTAAAAACATCGGTATTAATACGTTGTAGAATATAGTTCTTCTCTCCGCTTATTTTCCATGTACTGTTAATCAGGCCAGAGCCAAATTCTTCTATCTGGTAGTTCAGCGCGTTGATCCCAAACTTTTCTAGTATTTGATTGAGCATTGTATAGGCTTATTTCAACCAAACCTATATAAATGGAAGCTAATAAAATTACGCAAACGTTTGACTGATTTTAAGGCATTGTTGCCTCGCTGTTAATTCATTGCTTACGGTTTTCAATTAGCTGCGATTCCACTATACTTTTGTAGTAAGCACTTTGTTCTTCAGGTGAATTTTCTTTGCGTGCAAGCAGGTCAAGTAGTATTTCAGCTGCTTTTTGTCCCTGCAAGTAAGGGAACTGCTCTACGGAGGCTATTGGGATATGTTCGATATAGTCTACCAACGGCAAATTGGAATAACTTACAAATTCTATATCCTTGTTAATTTCAAGGTTTAAGGCTCGCGAATGCTTTATAGCGAATAAGGCAACATAATCATTAAAGGTGACGATGGCCGTAGGTTTTCTTTTATTATTGAGTAATTCGTCCAGTGCGGCGCGTGTTCCGGCTTCTGTCAGATCGCAATTAACCACCAATGAGGGGTCAAATTTCAGCCTGTTTTTTACCATCGCTTTGATATAGCCCTCTTTCCGTTCGTTTGTGGCGAACAAGGTTGCCGGACCATTGATCATTCCTATGGCGCGATGTCCCCTTTTTAGCAAATAATTAACCGCCTCAATGGTGCCGGTCTCCATATTACAGGCAACGTAATGAATGTTGGGTATCGCCGGGATACGATCAAAAAACACAATGGGGATATCGTATTTTTTCATCAGCTCAAAGTGATCAAATTTCGAGGTGTTCTTTGCAACCGATATCAACAGGCCATCCACCCTGTTATTCTTCATCTTTTCGATCAGTTGACGCTCCCGCTGTTCATTATCGTGCGATTGCCCCAGCAGTACCGTATAATTCTTCTGGTATGCTGTGTCCTCTATAGCACTGATAGCGACAGAGAAAAAAGTCTCCGTCAATTCAGGAAGAATAACACCAATAGTAAATGTTTTGCCTTTTTGAAAAAATATGGCGCTTTGATTGGGTTCATAGTTCATGTCGCGCGCCATTTTCTTGATTTTTTCGCGCGTAACCACACCTATGCTGGGGTGATCATGCAAGGCCCTGGAGACAGTTGACACAGAAAGGTTCAACAATCGTGCGATCTCTTTTATAGTTACCGGCCTCGACATAAAATACTCAGTTAATTACCAATGGCAAGGTAGTAATTTCGAATTGAATTTCTTTTCATTCATATAAAGATACTACTACATGTGCATGCTGCAAACGTTTGCGCATAGTTACAGGGGCCTATAACAGCCTGTTCTGTCGGTTAATGCATAATTTCAGCTTGTTTTTGAGATAATATGAAAGAGAAAATACTGGTTATTGGCGCAAATGGGCAAATAGGTACTGCTCTTGCCCCACTTTTAGAAGAAATATATGAAGAAGGAAATGTAATTGCATCGGATATCAACAATCCGGTAAATTATGCGGGTGTATTTGAGCATTTAGACGCAACCAAGGCTAATGATCTGGGGGCAGTAATCAGGAAACACGGCATTACACAAATCTATCACCTGGCCGCCATCCTTTCGGCTAAAGGAGAGGCTGATCCCGTGTGGGCGTGGAATATCAATATGCAAACCTTATTGAATGTATTGGAAGCTTCCCGCGAATTTAAATTAGATAAAGTGTTTATCCCAAGCTCAATTGCGGTATTCGGGCCATCGTCGGGTAAGGTAATGACGCAGCAAAATGCCTGCCTTGAACCGTCAACCGTCTACGGTGTAAGCAAGGTAGCCACTGAAAACTGGTGTTCTTATTACCATCATAAATATGGTATTGATGTACGATCTTTAAGATACCCTGGCGTGATCAGTCATCAATCCATGCCAGGCGGCGGTACTACCGATTATGCTGTTGATATTTTTCATAAAGCATTGTATAACAGGAAATACACTTGCTACCTTAAACCAGACACCGATTTGCCAATGATCTATATTGATGATGCCTTAAGGGCAACCACAGAACTGATGGAAGCCCCCGCAGAAAAAATCACTATCAGAAGCTCCTACAATCTGGCCGGCTTGAGTTTTACCCCAAACGAGTTATTTCAAAGCATTAAAAGTATCATGCCATCGTTTGACATTGATTACCAGCCTGACTTCAGACAGGATATCGCTGATTCATGGCCGGGAAGCATCGATGATTCAATTGCAAGACGAGATTGGGGATGGCAACCGGAATTCGATCTGGATAGAATGACGCAGGATATGTTTTTGCACCTGCTAAAACGTAAGGACGTACTCCACCAACCTGTTAAATGATTTATATAAAAAAGGGAGACATCTATTATTAAGATGCTCCCTCAATTAATCAATCAACCAATCCCAATAAGGGCTCTTTATTAAAACGTCTGATATTTACCAGATGAATAAATTCTATTATCAATAGCTTGGGTCAATTCCTTTTCCTTTCCAGTAATCGACGATAGGTTTATATGGCCCATATTTATGTTGTTCTACAGAGAAGGGGTCTTTGAATGGCCCTCTGTCATAATCTATTGCTTTTTCTTCTGGATTCGGATATTGATACTCCTTTACTGGCGGGCGCTGATGGATCTTGTCATCATTGATGAAGGCAGCAAGATCAAGTGCCTGTGCTGATGTGAGGAATGGTTTATCATGCGTAGCCTTATCATAAGGCATGTTCGAAACCAGCCATTGCGCCATTTTAACGATGCGGTGCATACTCGAACCTGGCTGGTACGCTTTCAATCCCCACAATGGCGGATACTTATACGTACTATTATCCGGTCTCATCTCACCCTGACCTGAAGTGCCGTGACAACGGGCGCAATTGTCGGCATATAATACTGCCCCAGCGGACGGTGATGCGGCGGTGTCAGGTAATTCAATCTCCACATTTTTAAGGCCTTTAGTGGTTTTAGTCACATTGGCCGAATCACTCAGCCATTTCAGATACGACATAATACCAATCATCTCGCGGCTGTCCAAAGGCAGTGGTTTGCCCAAATGCGGGTGCATAATACAGTTATTGATGCGCTCGGCCAATGACAGCACCTTGCCTTCCCGGGCACGGTATGACGGATAATGGCGAAAAGCTGTTACCAGGTTTAACGAATATGGTTTGGTACCAGCATCCTGATGGCAGTTGGTGCAATTCATTTTATTGCCCAAATATTTGCCATTAACGCCATTAGGGCCAATGTAATACGCTGTGCGCAACATCAGCTGACGACCATACTTAATGGCATCGCCAAATTTATCGTGCGGAATTTTTGTGGTATCCACACTTACAATCGCATCCGCTTTTGTTTCAGTTGACTGGGCGTCGCCTTTATCCTCGCCCTTGCTTTCGCTGCACGATGAGTACAACTGCACCATGCCTACAGCAGTTAAAAGACAAATAATGTACAGATAGCTCTTTTTCATTTTCCTCAATTTATTCTGTCAATATTATGGTTTCAGATAAGGGGCAAGTTCGCTGCTCCTTATAAATTCTGCTCTATAGGTTGGCATGGCTGTTTCCATTGTCCACAGTAAATTGCCTTTTCTGTTAGTAAGCACCACCACATGCCGTTTTGAACAACATACCAATACCGATGTATCATTAACCAGATAGGCGCTGCCCATCCTACCGTTAAATACTTCTTTCGGCAGTTTGATATGCATGTCTATTTGCGAAGTCTGATTTTTCTCATCCAGTTTGATAGCGAATACTCCTGATTGCCTCTTCTCAACGCCGTTATCAAAAAACATGAGGTTGCCCTGCGAATTGATATGCACTGCGTGTGCCTGTGTAAAATCGCATTCAGTGGGTTTGGCTATTGTTCCGCCCTTGCCGAACTTCCATATCAATTTACCTGAGTGTGCATCGATCTTCCATATCTGGCCGTTGTTGTAGAACGACATGATGTAGTTGCCATCCTTGTCAAAATTCAGACT
>JAFAKI010000413.1 GCA_019235595.1 Mucilaginibacter sp.
TTCTACAGCGCTGATGCTTTTTGGGGTAAGTATATTATTGTTGATCATCGGTCGTATCAGTATCAAACAAATAGCCATTACTTGTTTGGCGGGTGCTGTCTTGCTTGCAGGAGTTATCTTTTTGGGACCCAGAAGACACACGTATATCTCGCGTATGCAAACTTTTATGCATCCTGAAAAGACGAATGCGGATAAATCGTTCCAGTCAGATCATGCTAAAATAGCCATTGCTACCGGAGGATTATTTGGGAAAGGCTTAGGCCATAGTGAAGAGAAGAATTACTTACCGGAAGCATTTTCGGACGAGATATATGCGGTGATCATTGAGGAAGGGGGATTATTTGCCGGGTTGGCAATAATCAGTATTTACCTGTTCCTGCTATACCGCTGCATCAAAATTGTAACCAAAGCGCCAAAGGCCTTTGGCGCACTATTGGCGGCAGGATTAAGTTTTAGTTTGACAATACAGGCTTTTGCAAATATGGCAGTAGCAGTGGGATTAGGCCCGGTGACGGGGGTGCCTTTGCCATTGATCAGCATGGGTGGTACGTCGATATTGTTTACCAGTGTGGCGTTTGGGATTATATTATCGGTAAGCCGTGACATTGATGAACCCAAGAAGGTGGTGGTGGGTGAGATAAAAGAGGTAGCTATTGCTTAGACCGAAAGTCGGAAAGGCCGGAAGTCCGAAAGAGAATATTAGGATTTAGATTTTAGGATTTAGAATTTACGAAGCATGGGCAAAAGAATAATTATCAGTGGCGGCGGTACCGGGGGGCATATCTTCCCGGCGATTGCCATTGCCAATGCTTTGAAAAAACTCGACCCTGAGACGAAGATACTTTTTGTAGGCGCGAAAGGCAGGATGGAGATGGAGCGGGTGCCCGCGGCTGGTTATGATATTGTGGGACTGGATATACAAGGCATTCAACGCAAATCGGTCTTAAAGAATTTAGCGTTACCCTTTAAACTGGTGGGGAGCGTGTTTAAGTCGATGCGCATCATAAGGGAGTTTAAACCTGACGCGGCGGTGGGGGTCGGGGGCTATGCTTCGGGGCCATTGCTGTATGCTGCATCGTTAAAGAAAGTACCTTACCTGATACAGGAGCAAAACTCCTTTGCGGGAGTTACTAATAAAAAATTGGGTCGGAAAGCAGAGAAAATATGCGTAGCCTTTGACGGTATGGAACAGTTTTTCCCTGCAGATAGGATAGTGAAGACGGGTAATCCGGTCCGCCGGGAATCTGTCGACATTGATGGTAAACGCGAAGAAGCTTTAAAAGAATTTAAGTTATCACCAGATAAGAAAATCATTCTGGTGGTAGGAGGTAGTTTAGGTGCGCGTACACTAAATAATAGTGTGCTCACCCATCTTCAAAAAATTAAAGATGCTGGTGTTCAGGTAATATGGCAAACAGGCAGGTATTACCACGATGACGTAAAGAAAGCGCTTAGCAGCAACAATTGCGAGGATATCCGGGTGATGGAGTTCCTGAACAGAATGGATTTGGCTTATGCAGCTGCAGATGTAATCATATCAAGGGCTGG
This sequence comes from Mucilaginibacter sp., assembly GCA_019235595.1. Taxonomy (GTDB): domain Bacteria; phylum Bacteroidota; class Bacteroidia; order Sphingobacteriales; family Sphingobacteriaceae; genus Mucilaginibacter. The sequence continues at coordinate 1,549 of JAFAKI010000413.1, forward strand.
TGCAGGTACCATAGCTGAATTGTGTATAGTAGGCAAACCGGTGATTCTGGTGCCATCACCTAACGTGGCTGAAGATCATCAAACCAAAAACGCGAAGGCTTTGCTGAGTGAGCAGGCATGCGAATATGTGTCGGATAGGAAGGCGGTCGAGAGTCTGATAGATGTCGCATTGTTATTATTAAATGACCAGCATAAACAAAAGATATTAGGCGAAAATATCCGCAAACTGGCCTTGCCTGATGCGGATATGGACATCGCAAAAGAGGTTATTCATATAACGGGTTAATTTAAATTTCGGCCTCCCCGCGAGCGGTTGCTGGGGAGGCTTTTTAAACAACATGGAGCTGCAAAATATAAAACGGGTTTACTTGATAGGCATTGGCGGTATCGGCATGAGCGGGTTAGCACGTTACTTTGCTCACCTGGGATGCATTGTTTGCGGTTATGACAAAACTTCGACCGACTTAACCGACCAGCTACATCATGAGGGCATACAGGTAATATTTGAAGACAGGGTTGATTGGATACCGTTCGCCTTCAAAGAACCTAATGAAAACACGCTGATTATTTATACACCCGCTATTCCAAGAGATTCAGCCATACTGAACTATTTTAAGGATAATGGCTTCGAGTTGTTCAAACGCTCGCATGTATTGGGATTGATCAGCAGGAGTATGTTTACTATTGCCGTTGCAGGGACACATGGCAAGACTACTACCTCTTGCATGATCGCTCATATCCTTAAAGATTCAGGCAAGGATTGTTCGGCATTTTTGGGCGGTATTTCATCCAACTATAACAGCAATGTGCTTTTTGGTAAGAATAATATTGTAGTGGTTGAAGCAGACGAGTTCGACCGCTCATTTTTAACCCTGCGCCCGGATATCGCGGTCATCACTTCAATGGATGCTGATCACCTGGATATTTACGGCAATCACGAGCATCTGACAGAGTCATTCCGACAGTTTGCATCGCAGCTAAAGGAAAATGGCAGACTGATCTATCACGAGGACTTGCCGTTGACGGCTGAAGGCATAACCTATAGCGCACATGGACCTGCCGATGTAAGGGCCGTTAATATTCGTGTTAAAGATGGCAGCTTCTATTTTGATTTTAAGAACCACCTGGAGGATATAAAGGATATTAAATTGGGTATTGCCGGCTTGCACAATATCGAAAATGCCACAGCAGCCATCGAAGTAGCCCTAAAATTGGATATCGAGCCTGCGCTTATTAAACGCGCGTTAGAGTCGTTCAGAGGGGTGAAGCGCCGTTTTGAATACATCGTAAAAACAAAGGAACACATTTACATTGATGACTATGCGCACCACCCTGAAGAGCTGCGTGCCGCTATTTCATCCATAAAAACATTATACCCGGATAAAAAGCTCACAACAATTTTTCAACCGCACTTATATACCCGCACCCGCGATTTTGCCGATGGCTTTGCCGAGGTGCTGGACATGAGTGATGAGCTGGTTATGCTGGATATATATCCTGCAAGGGAATTACCGATAGAAGGAGTCACATCTGATATGATACTCAGCAGGATGCAAATGTTAAATAAACGGAAATGTGGAAAACAAGAAGCCGTTGATCTTATGCGGACTGAAAAACCTGAACTACTTTTAACAGTAGGGGCAGGTGATATAGACCAGTTGGTTCAACCTTTAAAAAACGTGTTGGAAAATGTTTAAAAAACTCATTTGGAAGCGCATTTTAATCGGATCGGCCTGGACAATTTGTCTGGGTGGTTTGGTTGCGCTCATGAGTTTTATTGAATTTAAAAAGTCGGGCGTCTTTTGCAAAGCTGTTAAAATTTACATTCCGGGCAACCAATATTTTATTGATAAGGAAGAAGTAGACAACATCCTGAAGTTACACCGCCACCAATTAGTTGGCCGCAATATGGAAAGCATCAACCTGCACGATCTGGAAAAAAAGCTTAGGGCCAATCCATTCATCGAATCCGCAAAAGTGTATGCAGATATGGATGGTGTGATCAAGGTAGAGATCAGTCAGCGGCAGCCGGTAATGCGGGTGATGAACCAGGCAGGGCAGGACTTTTATATCGATCAAAATGGTTTAAAAATACCCATGTCGTCAAATTTTACGGCAAAGGTATTGGTAGCCAACGGATTTATCGATGAGGCTTACGGTGGCAAACTGGATACGCTGCATACCAACATCGCCAAGCAGATATATAAAACAGTTCAGTTCATCAATAAAGATTCGCTTTGGACCGCACAGATTGCACAGTTGTATGTAAATGCGAACCACGAGATTGAACTGATACCGCGGGTGGGTGCCAATCGGATTTTGCTGGGGAATGCCGACTCGCTGGAGAATAAGTTCCGCAACCTGCTGGTGTTTTACAAACAGGCATTGCCGCAGGTAGGGTGGGACAGGTACAAGATTATTAACGTCAAATTTGCCAACCAGGTAGTGGGGGTAAAAAGCGATAGTTTCAAAAAGGATTCGCTTAAGGCTGTGACAGCTAAAGCGGATTCAGTTAAAATGGGTAAAGATACATTCACAAACAATTAATTAAGTATGGACAAGAGTTCGACACACGAAAAAAGTTCGCCAATCGTCGTAGGATTGGATATAGGAACTACCAAAATATGTGCTATCGTCGGCCGCCGCAGTAAAAACGGTAAGATCGAGGTATTGGGTATTGGCAAAGCCGAATCGGCCGGGGTGACCCGTGGCATGGTATCGAACATTGATAAAACAGTGCAGGGTATCACCATTGCTGTTGACGTGGCCGGTACGCAGTCAAACGTGGAGATACGCGTGGTGAACGTTGGTATAGCCGGTCAGCATATCAAAAGCTTGCAGCACCGTGGATTAATTACCCGTAAGGATTTACATACCGAGATCAGCCGTAAGGATATCGATAAACTGGTAGAGGATATGTACAACCTGGTAATGCCTCCCGGAGAGGAGATCATCCACGTGTTACCACAGGAATTTACCGTGGATAACGAGCCGGGAATAAAAGACCCGATTGGGATGGCTGGGGTGCGCCTGGAAGCTAACTTCCACATTATCTCCGGCCAGGTTACGGCTATCAAAAATATTGTGAAATGTGTCAACAAAGCTGGCTTGGAAAGCCAGGAACTGATACTGGAACCTCTGGCTTCGTCTGAATCGGTATTAAGTGATGAAGAAAAAGAAGCAGGCGTGGTATTGGTGGATATAGGTGGCGGTACTACTGACGTGGCCATCTTCCACGAAGGTATTATTCGTCATACCGCAGTTATCCCATTCGGCGGTAACAGCGTGACTGAGGATATTCGCGAAGGCTGCTCTGTGATGCGCAATATCGCAGAGCAATTGAAAGTGCGTTTCGGATCGGCCTTGGCTGAAGAGAATAAAGAGAACGAGATTGTATGCGTTCCGGGATTACGCGGTCGTGAGCCAAAAGAAATATCGGTTAAAAATCTGGCTTATGTGATACAGGCACGTATGGAGGAGATCGTTGAGCATGTGTATTACGAGATCAAATCATCTGGCTACGAGAAAAAACTGATAGCAGGCATTGTGATAACCGGTGGTGGTGCGCAGTTAAAACATTTGCCCCAATTGGTGGAATACGTTACCGGTTTGGATTGCCGCGTAGGTTACCCGAACGAGCACTTGGCTAAGAATGAAACCCTGCCAAAGAATGTGTATGAAGAATTACAAAGCCCGACTTTCGCAACAGGTATTGGTTTGCTGATAAAAGGTATCCAGAAGATGGAATACAATGATGTGCCACATAATGTTGAGGTGAAAGCGGACAAGAGTAAGTATACGGATGACAGGAAATTTGGCCTGTTGGGCAAGTTGCTGGAAACTGGAAAGAGATTTATTAAGGATGATATTAAGGATGAAGATTTCCTGAAGTAATAATTTATTAACAATGGCTGACTTTTCCACATTATCGACAATTGTGGAAAAACATTGTTGAAAAACATGTATTATTACATTGGGTAAATAAAATAATTCGTAGTTCACATTTAGCTGGAAATAAGGAATATGCAGTTTGAGATGTTAAAAGAAAAGTCGTCCATCATCAAAGTTATTGGTGTTGGCGGCGGCGGTGGCAATGCGGTAAACCATATGTACAAGCAAGGTATTACCGGTGTTGATTTCATAATTTGCAATACCGATGCGCAGGCTTTAGAATTAAGCCCTATCCCCAACAAAGTTCAATTAGGTGCCAGTTTAACCGAAGGTATGGGCGCAGGCTCTATCCCCGAAGTTGGTAAAAACTCGGCTATTGAAAATATCGACGATATTAAACAGATGCTGGGTACCAACACCAAAATGCTGTTTATTACCGCTGGTATGGGTGGTGGTACCGGTACAGGCGCAAGCCCTATTATTGCAAAAGCTGCCCGCGAACTGGACATCCTAACGGTAGGTATTATTACCACGCCATTCGCTTTCGAGGGCAAACGCCGTAAAATGCAGGCTGAAGAAGGTTTGGAAGAGCTAAAGAAATATGTCGATTCATTCCTGGTGATCTCAAACGACAGGCTGCGCCAGATATTTGGTAACCTGACTTTAGGGTCAGCATTTGCACAGGCAGATAATATCCTGACCACTGCGGCAAAAGGAATAGCAGAGATCATTACTTTACCCGGTTATATCAACGTTGACTTTAAGGATGTGCGCACCGTGATGAAGGATAGCGGGGTATCTATCATGGGTAGCTCAACTGCTGAAGGCGAGAACCGGGCTTTGAAAGCTGTTGAAGGCGCTTTACTGTCGCCATTATTAAAAGACAATGAAATTGAAGGTGCAAGATATATCCTGTTAAACATCAGCTCGGGAGAGAAGGAAGTGACCATGGATGAGGTAACCGTGATCACCGACTTTATACAGGAAGAAGCTGGCTTAGCTGCTGACCTGATCTGGGGTAACTGCCGTGATGAGGCTTTGGGTGATAAACTCTCTGTAACTATCATTGCTACAGGTTTCCAGACACGGGACGAGCGCGAGAAAGAGCAAAGCAGCAAGAAAGTAGTTTCCATGCTGATGCCTGAAACCGAGCTGGTAAAACCTGTGGTGAATGAGTTCGTAAACCAGGTAAAACCACCGGTTGAGCCTGTTGCATCCGAGCCCTACATTAAAGTAGTAAAGGAAGAGCAAAAACAAGCCGGTTTGTTTGATCTGTTTGGAAAAGCAGAAGAACCTGCTCCGGCTGTAATAAAATATGATCTGACCCCGGAAGAACCAACTGCTGCTGCCGAACCGGAAGTACGCGAGGAGTTTACTTTTAAGATTGCTGATTCGGTAATGAACTTTGAGCCGGTTAGACCAGAACCAATGCCAGAGCCGGAACCAGAGCCCGTTGTTGGTGCCGACGATCATAAAACGGATGAAAGCATTGAGGAGCAATTGCGCAAATCGCGCGAGCGTATAATGCGCCTGAAGGACCTGAGCATGAAACTGCGTGCTGGCAACATACAGGAGCTGGAAAATGTACCGGCCTACAAACGCAAGGAGATTGCTTTACAGCAA
>JAFAKI010000220.1 GCA_019235595.1 Mucilaginibacter sp.
GACTTTAAGAAGTTAAAAAAGGAGGATTATCCTCTATCCTCAACATCGTTATTCGTACGTGTCACGAGGGACCTCAATGTGTCTCCTTTTTCCTGATTAGTTATTTATTACAAAGATATGAGAGGGAAGAACAGCGTAGCGCTTTCGGGTGAGTTGAATCGGCGATTTGCTTAGTTACCGCTACTCACCCAATCTTCTGATAAATATTCTCCTTCTGGCTAATCACCCTGAATTTATTTTTGTATTCGGGAAACCTGATCGTCTCTTTACTGCCCAGACATAGAAAACCATTTGGGCATAAACTTTTATAAAATAACCCCAGTATCTTTTCTTGTAAGGCAGCATCAAAATAAATAAACACGTTGCGGCAACTGATGATCTGAAACTCGTTAAAAACGTCTCCGGTTACCAGGTTATGGGTAGAAAATAGCGTATTCTGACTCAGCTCATTTTTAATACTGGCCACTTCATGCATCACGTTAAAGTGATCTGTTAACGATCCGGGCAGTTCGCACAACCGGTAATTCTCGGCATAGCTTTTTAACTTCCGCAGACTGTAAGTGCCTTTTTGCGCCTCCTCTATCATAGCAGTATTGATGTCGGTGCCATAAATAAAGGGGGCGCACTTCAACTTAGCCTGATCAAGCAATATTGCCAGCGAGAATGCCTCTTCTCCCGACGAACAGCCTGCACTCCATACCCGAACGCTTGGAAAGTCGGATAAATATGGGACAACCAGCGCGTTTAATGCTTTGTAAAAAGATGGATCGCGGAACATCTCGGTAACGTTCACCGTCACTTCGTTTAAAAACCAACGAAAAAAATCGGGATTATTTGTCAACGATTCCTTTAGTTCATGAAAACCGAGTTTCTTTAAGGTGCTTATCCGGGATAACCTTCTTTTAAGCGAAGCTTTTGAGTAATTGGAAAAATCGAACCCATGTGTTTCCTTTACAAGTCCGATAAGTTCCTGAAGTTGCGTGTCTGCCAATGTTCCCGGTAAAGTAGTCATCGTTTAAAATTAAGCTTCTTTTTTACTTTACCGTTTTATCTTTCAGTTACTGCCTGCCACCTCCGGCTGATCAGGCATTTTATACCTGGATTTATCGCGTAAGGCGCCTATCAACGATAACGCTGGCCCCGCAACCAATAACCACCATCCCCATTTAAATTTGATCTTACTTGCCAAAAAACGCGATATCGGATGGAACGGTATAAAACTAAACGAGGTATGTATTTTTAAAAGCGCCAGTATATAAAACAGGAACACCAGTATAGCAGACAGCCACGCAGCCATACGCGCTATTCTGGCTTGCATAAACACCACTCCTACTATGCCGACCGCCGCTATCACCAATACCACAATACCATAAGGTTTGTTAGCATCGTACATGTCCCAGGTTGTAACGCCAAATGGGCGGAACAGAGGGCTATAAGTTGCTGCAATCAGCATGACAAAGCCGGCAAAAGCCAGGAATGATCTTAGCTTCATAGTTTATTTTTGAGTGATTTCCATTTTATCGGCGAAATGGGCGCAATAATCGCGAAGATCCTCTACGATATTTTTTTCGCCGGTAGCGCGCAAAAAGCTGTCGCCCATGGTTTGAAGCGTTTCATAGAAAAAGCGTTTCATCTCGTCAACTGGCATGTCCTTCGTCCAAAGATCAATGCGAAGGGTATTTTTATAATTGTGATCCCAAAGCGACAACATGATTGATTTTACCGGGAGCGCCTCTTTGTTTTGCGCATCGGTTGACTCCCAGGTTATGTTTTCAGGAACATTGTTATCATCAAGGTCTATGGTAAGTTTTATTTCTGCTTTCTTCATTTTGTTATTTAACCAATAAAAATATAATAGTTGCCAAAGTTATAAAGCTTATCTCTACTATCCATAAACTTTTGGTTTTGGGAAAGAAATTACGGAGCATCAGGTCGAGAAATGACACTACAAAAGCAAACAGCAAAAATATCAGGCTGATGGTGCCGCTCCAATGCTCGTATTTACTGCCTGTTATTTTGGCGCCATAGATAAACACATATCCCGCCATGAACAGGAAAAATGCGGTTGCGAAATTTAAAGGTGTTATTCTGAACTTCATTATGATCAATCAAGTCATTAATGTCATTTCGATGAGCGAGGAGGGTCGCGGATTGGGGCGAGGAGAAATCTTATACATCATGCAAAGTCTGTGAGCTGCCTGTATAAGATTTCTCCTCACCCCATCGCTTTTCCCCCGCTGTTCGTCGAAATGACATAGTTTTATATTAGTTTAGTCTATCACTTTAAGCCTTACGCTTTCACCCTTCAACTTACTCAGCGTTTCTTTCTAAATGGTTTCTTAGCCCGTTCCTTCGCAGCTTTTGAATTCGGATTCGCCTTCGCCTTGGCAGCATCAAATTTTTTGCGCTGATTGAGCGTTTTCTTTTCGTGGAAGGCTCCTTTAAATTCAGGGTTCTCTTTCCGTTTTTGCAAATCGATCTCGCGAGCCTGCTCTTGCCGTTCTTCAAATGAAGTCTGTTCGACAAATACATCAGCCGGAACATCAAACACCGGGATACTTTGCCTGATGAGCTTTTCGATCTTGCCCAGATAATATTCTTCTGCTGGCGTACAAAAAGTAATAGCCTCTCCTAATTGCAAAGCCCTTCCGGTACGACCAATACGGTGCACGTAATCCTCCGTCACAAAAGGCACATCAAAATTGATCACATGGCTCACACCATTTACATCAATGCCACGGGCAGCCACATCGGTTGATACGAGTATCTTCACCTCATCGTTCTTAAATGCATTCATGGAATTGATACGGGTATTCTGCCCCTTGTTAGCGTGCAGCACCCTTACCTCTTGCTCGCTATATTTTCTTGCCAGGAACTTGTAAACATCTTCAGCAACTGTACGTGTTTTGCAGAATAACATCAGTTTCTTAATGTCTTCTGTATTATCCAGCAAATATTTCAGCAGGTTGATCTTGGTTTTAACGTTGGGCACGTAATACAACCGCTGCTCTATTGTTTGCGCTGGAGTAGCCTGGGGGGTAACTTCAATTATCGTTGGATATTCCAGGAAATTCGCAGATAGCTGATGTACCTTATCTGACATTGTTGCCGAAAAAAGCAGGTTCTGTCTTTTCCGGGGCACAACCTCCAGTATCCGGTTGATCTGCGGCATAAAGCCCATATCCATCATCTTGTCGGCCTCATCCAGCACCAATACCTGCAGTTGCTTCATCACCAGGTGACCCGCCAGATAAATATCCATAAACCTACCGAGTGTAGCCACGATAATATCGACGCCCTTACTTACCTGTTCAATCTGTGTTTTAGGACCAAGTCCCCCGTAAAGTGTAACCACGCGCAGATCGGTGTATTTGGCAAAGGCTCTTATATTTTCTTCTATCTGCATCGCCAGCTCACGTGTAGGAGCGACGATCAGCGCGCGTGGGTTTTCGCCCTGAGCATATTTTAACCGCATGATGATGGGCAGCACATATGCAGCAGTTTTACCGGTGCCGGTCTGGGCGATCCCCATTACATCCTGCCCGTTCAGTATCGGCGGAATGGCCTTTTGCTGTATAGGCGTAGGTTCGTCATAACCGGCATCGTCAATGGCATTCAGTATTTGCCGGTTAAATTTAAAATCTTCGAAGGTTGCGCCCATCCGGCAAAGATAAGTTTTAAGTCGGGAAGTCAGAAAGTCGGTAAGACCGGAAGAAGTTAAGTTAGATTTTCTAAAAAATCCCCGGTATCAGTCGAAAGCGGATTTTGGCACAATAATTTGTATAGCCAGGGAGTTTTTTTGCCAGAAATTTTTCCTCGTCCAACAATCGCCATATGATCACCGCAATAATGGGTATAACCGCAGGCAAGCCACACCATGAACCAAGAGCAATGGGTGTACCAATCAGCAGGATAAACGCTCCGCTGTACATTGGGTGCCTTACAATGGCGTATGGGGCCCGGTTGAAATAACCGTTTGATCTTTCTCGACATCGATATTACCCGAAGTAAACGTATTCTCCTTAAAAACACGGTAAACAATGTAAAACCCTGCTGCCACCATGATATTACCGATAACAGAGATATAAACCGGCACATGCGACCAACCAAACCGGTGATCAAATGCCGATACTACGTAAATGGCCAGAAATGCAATTTGCGCAAGGGATTGTATGATCTTTTGTATTTTTTGCTTCTCATTCGCCGGCCCCGCATTTATCCGGCGCGCCAGTAAGGCAGTGTCTTTTTTAGCGAGATAAATGGTAATAGCTCCCGTGCAAACAAAAAAGTTGATTAGATAAATCCAGGCCCGACGGTAATGGATGGTTTGCGCCGGCAGAAACAAAGCGAGCGCCAACATCAGCGCAAGAAAAAACATACCGCCGAATGCTTTTTTAATCAGATTGTTCATCAAACAAATTCGATCTTATTGCAATATAGTATTTGCTGGTTGATTTCGAATTTCGAATGTTCAATTTCGAATTTGTTTTTTGGCGATTGATAGTTATTAAGTCTTAATTTTGTCGATTGATATAAATCCGAAATTGTAAATCCGAAATTCGAAATCCCACCATGTCTTCTATCCTCATCAAATCAGCCACTATAGTAAATGAAAACAAACAATACGTTAGCGATCTTTTTGTGAAGGACGGGCTGATCGAGCGCATAGACAGCAACATTGATGTTCATGCTGATCAGGTGATCAATGCTGAGGGCCTGCATCTTTTCCCGGGTTGTATTGACGACCAGGTACACTTCCGTGAGCCGGGCTTAACACATAAAGCGGATATCCATTCTGAGTCGCGGGCAGCAGTAGCCGGTGGCATCACTTCCTTTATGGAAATGCCCAACACCGTGCCCAATACGCTGACCCAGGAATTACTTGAACAAAAGTATGATATAGCCTCGCATAACTCTTTGGCTAACTACTCTTTCTTTATGGGTGCTTCGAACGACAATATCGAGGAAGTGCTTAAAACGAATACTCAAAATGTGTGCGGTATAAAAGTGTTCATGGGATCATCAACCGGCAACATGTTGGTGGATAATCCAACAACGCTGGAAAATATTTTCTCTAAATCGCCAATGCTGGTGGCTGTACATTGCGAGGATGAAGCAACCATCAGAGCCAACCTGGCGCATTACAAAGAA
>JAFAKI010000410.1 GCA_019235595.1 Mucilaginibacter sp.
CCGATTGCTGCTGAAAGTAAATGGTAAAGAAATCGCTGCGAAGCGTAGCCTTTAGCGTTCTTAATAAATCAAAAAACTGATACTTAGCCTGATCAACACCAATCTTTGCCAACTGAATGTTCTTATTTCGTTTCCCGGCAGTCGTAAACAACTGGGAGAAACTACCGGCGTATTCATCCTGACCGGCACTATGATCAAAAAACTTATGGGTAGACGGATCATATAAACCGGTCGCAAAAGTAAAATCAGGATTCGGAAACAGCTTCGCAGTTATTACCTGTGCCTCGGCTATGCCTATATTATAATGTTGGGCAATCAGTTGCAGATTGTTTTTCAGGAATTGGTCTTCGGCTTGTTTTACTGTCAGCTTAAGCGTATCGCCGGCCGGGGTTTGTGCAAACGCAAACACAGGGACCCCGGCAGCAACACTTGCTATTTGCAGCATTAGAATTATCCGGATATATTTTAGCAGCATAAATTATTATTTGTGCAAAAGTATCCACACGGTGTTAGAGCACAATTAAACTAACATTAGAATAAGATTAGAATTTAACATTATAATAATAACAGAAATTACAAGGATTCAACAATAGGCTTTACTGTCGAAAAGTAAATTTGGATGGATGTTCCTTTATTTGGTTCTGATTTTATATCGATATGGCCATTATAAAGATTGATGATCTTACCTGTAATATACAATCCTATACCGCTACCCTGATAGCTTTTCACATTTGTTCCCCTATAAAACGACTCAAATACCCGGTCTTGCTCCTCAACCGGGATACCAATCCCGGAATCAGTTATAGTGATACTTATCCGGCTGCTATCGGCATACAAATCGCATTGCACCCTTTGATTATTGGAGAATTTATAAGCGTTACCAATGATATTATTGAGGGCGATGGTGAGCAACGCCTTATTTGCCGGAACCTGCAAGTTCTCTGGGTCGGCAGGCAAATGCTTAACACATACTGCGAAAAGTCCTTTGCCGAGTTTATTAGTCCAGTAATCGGCCAGTTCCCATATCAACTCATCAATGGCAACCATATCTAAAGCGGCCTGGGTGTATCCCATATCTACCTGTGCCAGCTCCATCAATCCGGCAATGGTTTCATTCAGGTCTTCTGCATCAATCAGCACCGATTCTAAAACACGCTTATATTCCTCGTTTGAGCGGGATTTATTAAGCGCCACCTCAATTTCGCCGATTATGCTGGTCACCGGAGTTTTTAATTCGTGCGACGCATTGGCAACATAGGTTTGCTGCATTTCAAAAGCATTCTCCAGGTGTTTTAAAAGCCGGTTGAAATTTTGTGCCAGCACGCTTATTTCGTCCTTACCGTCACCCTCCGCCACGCGGAAACTCAAATTCCCGGCATGGACAAGCTGCATTTGTCCTACTACATCATCCAACGGTTCAAGCGCTTTTTTTGCAAACCACCTGCCTATAAAAAACAAACCTGTTATTACCAGGACAAACATCGCCAGCATAATCTCGATAAGGTCATTAATTCGTCGCTGCCCCTGTATATCTGGCGCCGTTGTCAGAATCACAAAGTTACCCTGGTTGTCGTTGTAGTAAATACCCACAGTTTGCCGCGGACCTTCGGTAAATGCCACCTCTTTCCGCCTTCTCACCATGTCGATTATATCATTTCTCCAGTATTGCTGCTTATCTTTAATAAATGAAGCAGCGTTATTGTCATTATAAATGCGTGTCACTTCCTGGGGCAACTGCTTAAGGTAGCGTTCGCGAACGTGATTTAATGAATCCGCCGATATCTCATCCGCTTCAAGGTATAGCTGTGCAGCCACCTTTGCACGGTCCATTAAACGGCCATAGAAGTCGTTTTTAGCAAATGAATTGAAAGTGATGAAGATAACCGACAAGGCAACGAGCAGGATAACGCCGCTGATGATTGTAAAATACAAAGCAAGGCGGTTCCTGATCTTCATTACTTAGCCGATTGCTTTAAAATGTACCCCATCCCTATTACGGTGTGGATCAGCTTGCTCTTAAAATCCTTCTCCACCTTTTTGCGCAAATAGTTCACATACACGTCGATAAAATTTGTGCCGGTATCAAAGCCTATTTCCCACACTTTTTCGGCAATGTATTCACGCGATAATATTTTATTGGGATTCAGCATAAACAACTCCAGCAAGGTATACTCTTTAGCAGTAAGGGTGATCTTTTTACCGGCGCGTTCGGCAGTCTTGCTCCAGGTATCCAATGTCAGGTCATCAAAAACGAGCGAGTGATTGCCTTCTGCGCTTTTATTTCTGCGCATCAGGGCCTCCATACGAGCCAGCAACTCGCTAAAATGAAAGGGCTTTACGAGGTAGTCATCTGCTCCCGCTTTTAAACCCGCTACTTTATCATGCACCTGGTTAAGCGCAGTGAGCATCAAAATAGGGGTATGGGTATCTTTCTGACGGATGCTTCGGCAAAGATCAATGCCATTTGTATCCGGCAACATCACATCCATGATCAAAAGATCGAATTGCTCTTGCTGCAATAGCTTGTGAGCACTTGCACCATCACCCGCTGTTTTTACGCTGTATCCTTGTTCTTCCAGCCCTTTGGTGATAAAGGAAGCCACTTTTTGTTCGTCTTCAATTAAACAGATACGATTCATAAAAAGCAAATATGCCAATATTAACCTTAATTATTTACCGTTTAGTATTTACAATTGATGATTATAATTGTATATCCAATGAAGATACAGAATTATGCATAAAATAACACCATTCCATGTTGCAGTGCCGGTTTATGATCTGGAAGCGGCCCGCAAGTTCTATCGCGAAGTGTTGGGCTGCAGCGAAGGGCGCACCGATGAGCTCTGGACCGACTTTAACCTGTACGGCCACCAGTTTGTGATCCACTACAAACCTAAGCCTCAAAATATAGCGGAACATCATACCAACCCGGTTGACGGCCATGATGTACCCGTGCCGCATTTTGGTGTGGTACTGGAATGGGACGAATGGCAAAAATTGGCAGAGCGATTAAAAACACATGGAGTAAAATTCGTTATTGAGCCTTATATCCGCTTTAAGGGTTTGCCGGGCGAACAGGCGACGATGTTTTTCCTTGACCC
>JAFAKI010000398.1 GCA_019235595.1 Mucilaginibacter sp.
TTCCGATCTTGAATGTTCATAGTGCCGTTCTCACCAAGTATGTCAGCAAGACCAGCTTTATTTACTTCGCGGTTTACGATTTTGGCAGCGATCCCGATGTCCCTCAACAGCCTTGATAATTCACCCTTAGCGTACGGAAAGTCGGCCTGCTTCTCAATAATAAACTGGCCCAATGTTTTGGTTATTTTCATATACTTAGTGTATTTAATACATATTATTTTTGCAATTCTATGGCTTCTAAGGTATGAATTTTTTCCTCAGAAATGCAAAATCTAAGCATTGTACGTACTTTATGCCAACCTTGTTTCCCCGCCGCTCCGGGGTTTAAGTGTAAGCAATTGATTTTTTTATCGTAAATAACCTTGAGTATATGAGAGTGCCCGCAGATGAATAATTGAGGGGGCTTAGTGTAAATTTCTTGTCGTATTGACGGGTTATATTTTTCCGGATAACCGCCGATATGCGTCATCCAAACATCCACATTTTCACATTTAAAACGGAGATGTTCCGGGTAAACCAAACGGATATCTTTTCCGTCGATATTCCCATAAACTCCACGCAGCGGTTTAAACGCCGCTAGTTTATCGGCTAATTCTATAGTGCCAAAATCGCCTGCATGCCATATCTCGTCACAATTTTCAAAATGCTTGAAAATTGCATCGTCTAAATAGCCGTGGGTGTCGGAGAGCAGACCTATTCTAATCATAGAAGTTTTATCTGGGCATTAGCGTTAAAGCAGCTATATAACAAACAGCCATCAAACCAGAAATTACAGTATTTAGGATATACCTCTCTTTTTTATTGAGGAAAATTGATAGTGAAAGAGCTGCAACGTAGATAATGAAATAAAAGAAAACGCTTTGCTCGAGTGAAAATATTCTGCTGGTCTTTATACCAAGCTCTTTAAACTGGCTATAATCTCTAATAATAAACCATATTAAATTGAATATCGCAATAAGCAATACGTATGTTAAAATATTTGATAAACGTTTCATGTCAAAATGCAATAAAATAAGGCTGTAGCAATTTAGTATATTCTTCAGAATAATTACTCACAGACTTATAAATCACAAATTTTGGGGTCACAGGCGAAGTTTGATTAAAACCCAAATATACAATCAGGCGATGAGGCTCTGAGTTTTCAAAGGAGCTTATCTTAATAATTTTCTGAAGGCGCAAATTAGCCTTCTCAGCTAATTTCTTTATTAATTCCGCTGTATCTATCGGTAATATCAAACAAAGCAGGCCATTACTATTAAGGTGATTTGATACTACACATATCAGTTTCTCAAAAAAATCTTTATCCGCATGCTTGGCTAATTGTTTGCTTTCCTGCGGTGATTTCAACGAATTGATATAAAACGGCGGATTAGAAACTATCAGATCATATTTTTTATTTGGATACAGGTCAAAAAATTCCACAAAACCTAATGGATGAACAGCCAGGTGATCATTAAAGGGAGAGTTTTCAAAATTACGACTTGCAGTCTCTGTAGCAAGCTGATCAATCTCTACCGCATCAACCTTCGCATTTGCAAACCGTTGCGCCAGCATTAAGGCGATTACACCTGTACCGGTACCGATGTCGAGAATTGTTTGAGGATTATCAGCATCAGCTAAAGCGCCCAGCAAAACACCATCTGTATTGATCTTCATAGCACAGCCGGTTTGGTCAACATCGAACTGCTTAAATTTAAAGATGCCCGACATAATCTACTTCTCGTAAAACTCAATAGGCAGCCCGTCCGGGTCAGCAAAAAAAGTAAAACGCTTGCCCGTAAATTCATCAACCCGGATAGGTTCAATAGGAATATGATGTGATTGGATATGCAGGACGGCTTCTTCCACGTCATCTACCTCAAAAGCCAGGTGACGCAAACCCGTTGCTTCCGGTCGTGACGACCTTGGCGGAGGATCCGGAAATGAAAAAAGCTCGATCTGGTATTGCCCGGCAACTTCCAGATCAAGCTTATATGAATTTCTTGCTTCGCGAAAAACTTCCTGTTTGATGGTCAATCCAAGCACCTCGCTATAAAACTGCTTCGATTTCTGATAATCGGAGCAAATAATAGCGACATGGTGTACCCGGTTAAGTTTCAGCATTTATTCGCCCAGGATAGAATGCAATACGTTGTCGTAAACAAATTTGGTATCGGTTACATGACCAAATGATTCTTCATCAACAGTCATGTAGCCATTAGTTACGGTACCCAACAAGCTAAAATCGACTTCGCTGGTTGCCATCAGTTCAATAAAACGCTCCTGATCTTCGGGCGAAACGCTTACCACTATCCTACCCTGAGCCTCGCCAAACAAGAAGGCATCTTTACGAATATCGCTATCCGATTCAATTTCAAAGCCCAAACCATTTGGCATAGCCGATTCAGTTAGCGCAATAAATAAACCACCATCTGACACGTCGTGAACTGATTGCACCACCTCGTGTTTGATCAATTGCTTTATCACCTGATGCGTTGCGTATTCTTTTTCCAGATCGAAATATGGAGCAGGAGATTTTGAGATTTTATGATAAGATGCTAAATACTGTGATGACGCGATATCATTAACAGACTCGCCAATCAGATAGATCAAATCACCGGGCTGTTTGAAATCGGCAGTCATAATAGTTGCTATGTCATCCAGCACACCCAGCATCCCTATAGTAGGAGTCGGGAATACCGGACCTTCGTCTGACGACTGGTTATAGAAACTTACGTTACCACCCGTAACCGGGGTCTCGAATTTTGTACAAGCTTCGCCCATACCCTTTATCGCCCCAACAAATTGCCAGTACACTTCAGGATTGTATGGATTACCAAAGTTCAAACAGTTGGTAATGGCTACTGGCTCACCTCCTGCACAAGTGATATTACGTGCCGCCTCGGCAACCGCAATAGCGCAACCTTTTTGCGGATCAGCATATACGTAACGTGAGTTACAATCAACAGTTAAAGCAATCGCCTTATCAGTTCCTCGAACACTCACCACTGCTGCATCGCAAGGACGGTTGGTAGTCATCGTTGACACCCCCACCATCGAGTCGTATTGTTTGGTTACCCAACGTTTTGATGCAATATTTGGATGCGCAATCAGATGCTCTGCTACTTCAACTAAATTAGCAGGCTCTTTTACATCATCTATTTTAAATTTCTGATTCTCTTGATAATAGGCAGGTTCGCGGTAGTCGCGTTTGTAAACCGGTGCACCTCCGCCTAAAACTAAATCTTCTGCAGGAACGTCGGCAACCAACTCACCGTGCATATAATACAGCAGGCGCTTGGTATCGGTCACTTCGCCTATGATCGCACAATTCAGGTCCCACTTATCAAATATCGCTTCTACTTCCTTTTCTCTGCCTTTATGAACCACGATCAGCATACGCTCTTGTGATTCTGAAAGCAGGATCTCCCACGGCTTCATATTTTCCTGGCGTGTAGGTACCTTATCCAGGTCGATGCGCATACCGTGCTCACCTTTGGCCGACATTTCTGAGTTGGAGCAGATAATACCTGCCGCACCCATGTCCTGCATACCTACGACAGCACCGGTTTTGATTACTTCAAGTGTAGCTTCCAGTAATAACTTTTCCTGGAATGGGTCGCCTACCTGAACTGCAGGCAAATCGTTTACTGAATCTTCAGTAATATCTTTTGATGCGAATGCAGCACCATGGATACCATCTTTACCGGTAGCTGAACCTACGATATAAACCGGGTTACCCACACCATAAGAAGTAGCAGAAACCGTTTCGCCAGCCTTAACAATACCGGCAGACATGGCGTTAACCAAGGGATTCACATTGTAGCAGTCGTCAAAAAACAATTCGCCGCCTACAGTTGGTATACCAAAAGCGTTGCCATAATCACCAATACCTTTTACTACGCCTTTGATCAGCCATTTGGTACGGTCAAGGCCTAAATCACCAAAACGCAATGAGTTTAATTGCGCGATTGGTCTCGCGCCCATAGTAAATATATCGCGGTTGATACCGCCCACACCGGTTGCAGCCCCTTGATAAGGTTCCAAAGCAGACGGGTGGTTATGTGATTCAATTTTGAATGCGCAGCCTATGCCATCACCAAGGTCTACCAATCCGGCGTTTTCTTCGCCGGCTTTTGCCAGCATACGCGGACCATCTTTCGGCAGGGTTTTTAACCAGGTAATAGAGTTTTTATAGGAACAGTGCTCGCTCCACATTACCGAGAAAATAGAGAGTTCGGTAAAGTTTGGCACGCGGCCCAGTATTTCTTTTATTCGTTCAAATTCTTCGGGTAGTAAACCTAAATCTTTGGCTGTATCGACGGTGGTTAATTCCAGGTGCTCCAAGGTAATATCGTTTTTTTGAAAAGATGCGCAAAAGTACGAAAAAAGAAGCTTAAAGGTGAAAGGTTAAAGCAGAAAGGTAAGAGGAAAATGCACATAGAAGCCTTTCGCCTTTTACCTTTCAGCTTTCACCTCCAATCTTAATCCTGATCAGGCATTACAAAATTAATGGGAATTGTATATTGAACACGGACCTTGTGCCCGTTTTGAATACCGGGTTTCCATGCTGGCGCAAGCTTAAGTACCCTTAAAGCCTCTTCGTCAAGCCCGGACCCCACGCCGTTTTCTACCTTAATATTCGATAAATGGCCGTCAGTTTCAACAATAAAGCTCAAAAACACTTTGCCATGCACGCCATTTTCAGCAGCCTGTGGCGGATAGTGTATATTTTTTTGCAGAAATTTAGCCCAGGCAGTTGCACCGCCGTATGGTTCAGGTTCCACCTCTACGGACTTATACACCTCATCATCCTTATGCTCAGTTACAGCGGCCATATTTGTCCCGTTACCTTGATCGGGAATGTCAATATTTATACCTTCATCACTGCCGCTTCTTGTTGTGGGTCCTATTGGTTTGCCATCGAGTTCAATTGATGTTGGTGGATTCGTAGCATTCTGATCAGCCTCAGGCTTCATAGTTACATATTGTATTGTTGATTGCTGGGATGATGGCCGCGACGTTGCTGGCCTGGGAGGTATAACTGTCTTAGGAGGGTCGGCCTTAATAGGAGGAATGACAAAGACCTCACCGATTACATGGTCAACCGGCTGCGGTTTCGGTTTCAAAACCACGTACCCTGTATACAAAACCGCCACGCTAAAAAAAGCAATAGCCATTGATTTTACCAGGGTTCCGGCGTAATGCTGGCGCAATTCGTAAGCGCCATAATCTTTGTTTTTGCTGTCGAATACAAGCTCGAGCCACTCGGGATTGTATAAATCTAATTTTGCGATATTCATGTTTTAGGAATTTAATTTTAC
>JAFAKI010000107.1 GCA_019235595.1 Mucilaginibacter sp.
AAGCCCACGCCGTGTTTCTCTTTGAATTTATCTTTGTATTTAGCACGCAGCTCCATAATCGGCGACATGTCCACTTCGTTAAAGGTAGTCAGCATCGCAGTTTCGTTTTTCACAGCTACCAGTCTACGGGCAACAGTTTTGCGCAATGAAGACATCTTCTCGCGACGCTCTCCTCTTGGGTCGATTGACTTGATCTGCTCTGGTGCCTTTATCTCCACTTTAGGAGTAGCTGCATCTGTTTTCTTGCTGCCTCCTTGTGGGTTTTCTGAAACCAGGTCGGCAGTAACAGCGGTTAATGCATCGGCCTTGGTAATCCTTCCGCCTACACCATTACCAGGAACGGCGGCAGGATTGATACCTTTTTCGGCCAATATCTTAGCAGCAGCAGGTGATGGTGTACCTGACGCATAAGTTTTTTCGCTTGCAGATGCAGCGGCAGTCGCAGCAACCGGTTCTACTTTGGGTTGGGCAGTTACGGCCCCTTCAATGGTACAAACCACAGCACCGATAGCCAACACATCACCCTCTTTTGCTATAGTTTTTAAAACACCGGCTTTTTCGGCAGTAAGCTCGAAAGTAGCTTTATCCGATTCAAGTTCAGCAATAGCTTCATCCATGGCAACGGTATCGCCATGCTTCTTAATCCAGCGCGACAAGGTTACTTCTGTGATTGATTCACCTACCGCAGGAACTTTTACCTGTAGTGAACCGCCTCCAGTTGTAGTAGCAGCGGCAGTTGCAGTAGCAGGGGTAGATACAGGAGCACTGGCGGCTGCTTCAGGTTGTGCTTTAGGAGCAGATGGCACTGCGCCACCGTCCTCAATACTTGCTACGGCAGCGCCGATGGCTAAAGTATCGCCTTCTTTAGCAATTGTTTTTAAAGTCCCGGCTTTTTCGGCAGTAAGCTCAAAAGTAGCCTTGTCCGACTCTAACTCGGCGATTACTTCGTCCATAGCAACTGCATCGCCATCTTTTTTGATCCAGCGCGACAGGGTTACTTCGGTAATCGATTCGCCAACCGGTGGAACTTTTATTTCTAAACTCATAGGGTGTTAGTTGTAAGTTTTCAGTTTTAAACAATGAGTAAATTGAAAGCCAACTTGTGACTTGCAACCTCATCTCATTACTATTATTCCGCAGCTACATTAGCTACCTTTTCTGTCGTTTTTTTTGCAGGCTTACCCGTCGGTACATCAAATGCTTTAGTAATAATATGTAACTGCTGTGCCTGGTGCTGTTTAGCAAAACCGGTAGCTGTACTGCTGCCCTCGTTACGCGAGATCACATCGAGTTCCAGTTCGCTCTTCCGGAACTTACGGCACATGTAAGGCCACGCCCCCATGTTTTCAGGTTCTTCCTGCGTCCAGACAAACTCAGTAGCTTTATTATATTTGGCTTTTATCTTCATCAACTGCTGGTCGGGTGTAGGATATAATTGCTCTACACGAACAATTGCAACGTCCTTGCGCTGATCAGCTTGTTGTTTTTCCAATAATTCGTAATAAATCTTACCAGAGCAGAACAATACACGTTTTACCTTTTTAGCATCTGCATAATCATCATCGATCACTTTCTGGAATTTACCTCCAGTGAAATCTTCCAAAGGCGATACGCATTTAGGCGCACGAAGTAAACTCTTTGGTGTAAATACGATTAACGGCTTGCGGAACTCACGGTGCAACTGACGGCGTAAAACATGGAAGAAGTTTGCAGGCGTGGTACAGTTAACCACCTGGATATTATCATCGGCACATAATTCCATAAAACGCTCTATACGAGCTGATGAGTGTTCAGGCCCCTGGCCTTCATAACCATGAGGCAGCAACATCACCAAACCATTACCGCGCTGCCATTTAGTTTCAGCACTGGCTACGTATTGGTCGACGATGATCTGCGCTCCGTTGAAGAAGTCGCCGAATTGTGCTTCCCAAATTGTCAGCGCATTAGGGTTTGCCAAAGCATAACCATATTCAAAACCTAAAACGCCATATTCTGAAAGCAATGAATTGTATATGCTGAATTTTGCTTCAGTATCTAAGGTATCAAGCGGGGTGTACTCATCTTCCGAATCAACCAGTGTTAAAACTGCATGGCGGTGCGAGAATGTACCGCGTTTTACGTCTTCACCGCTTAAGCGCACCGTGTGACCTTCTTTCAATAAGGTACCGTAGGCCAGCAACTCGCCCATTGCCCAGTCGAAGATATGGGTGTTGTTTACCATTTTGGCGCGTTCTTCAAACAGTTTTTCAATCTTTTTGAAGAACTCTTTACCTTTTGGCAGTTCGGTTATTTTTTTGCCGATGCTCAGCAGTTCATCCTTTGGAACAGCTGTGTTCACTGGTGCCGAAAAATCAGTATCGGTAGCCAAATGCAAGCCTTCCCATGCTCCTGCGAACATCGGGATGGTGTCAGTAAAACGATCTTCAGCTTTTGATTCGTTCAATTTCTCCTGAAGTACATCACGGAAGCTCTTCTCCATCGCAGCGCCTTGCTGGGCATCGATAGTTCCCTGCGCCAGCAACTGCTGATAGTAAATATCACGTGGATTAGGGTGCGCTTCTATCGCTTTGTATAATAATGGCTGAGTAAATTTAGGCTCATCAGACTCGTTGTGACCATAACGACGGTAGCACAAAATATCGATGAACACATCGTCATGGAATGTTTGCCTGAACTCCATTGCCAGGTTGATCACATAAACCAGCGCTTCTACATCGTCGCCATTTACGTGAAATACCGGCGATAAAACCGTTTTTGCTATATCGGTGCAATAAGTGCTTGAACGTGCGTCCTTGAAGTTGGTGGTAAAACCGATCTGGTTGTTGATCACTAAATGAATGGTACCGCCTGTGCGGTAGCCTTCCAGTTTTTCCATTTGGAGCACTTCGTAAACGATACCCTGGCCGGCTACAGAAGCATCCCCGTGGATCAATATAGGTGCTATTTTGGTATGGTCATCACCATATTTGAACTCGATTTTTGAGCGGGTAAGGCCCTCCACAACCGGGTCGACTGCCTCCAGGTGCGATGGATTAGGGCAAAGGCTCAAATGCACATTCTTGCCGCTGTTGGTCGTAACGTCAGTTGAGAAACCAAGGTGATATTTCACGTCGCCACCAAAGCCAGCTTCTTCATCATAGTTTTTACCTTCAAACTCAGAGAATATCTCTTTGTAGGTTTTCTCCATAATATT
Source organism: Mucilaginibacter sp. (assembly GCA_019235595.1). Taxonomy (GTDB): domain Bacteria; phylum Bacteroidota; class Bacteroidia; order Sphingobacteriales; family Sphingobacteriaceae; genus Mucilaginibacter. The sequence goes on from JAFAKI010000107.1 coordinate 3,194, forward strand.
GGCCAGCACGTTCAAACGACCGCGATGCGCCATTCCGATCACAAACTCCTGTATACCCAGATCTGCACCTTTTTGTATAACGGAATCCATCGCAGGGATCAGCGATTCTGCACCTTCTAATGAAAATCGTTTTTGCCCGAGGAATTTCGTTCCCAGGAAGCTTTCGAAAATAACTGCCTGGTTCAATTTGTCCAGCATTTTCAGCTTTTCTTCCTTGTTAAAAGAAGGCGTATTACGCTTGCTTTCCATGCGGTCTTCAAACCATTTTATTTTTATTGGGTTGCGGATATATTTGTATTCTGCACCTATCGACTGGCAATAGGTTTGCTCCAGCATATCGCGGATATCACTCAATTTGGCAGGGCCAAGGCCCAATTCCACACCTGCATTAAATACAGTGTCGAGGTCGGCATCACTTAATCCAAAAGTTTCCAGTTCCTTGCCGGGATAATATTTGCGGCGCTCGCGAACTGGGTTTGTTTTAGTGAACAAGTGCCCGCGTGTGCGATAGCCGTTGATCATGTTCAGCACATTGATCTCTTTTAAAAAATGCTCCGGAGTTTCTTCTCCCAAAGCTGCCTGAGCAGGCGTTTCACGACCAAAATCGAACCCTTCGAAAAATTTTTGCCAACCGAACTCTATTGATTCGGGGTCTTCTTTGTATGCTTCGTATAGAGAATTGATGTAGGCAGCGTTACCGCTGTTAATATAATTTAGGCGATCCATTTGAATACCAATCTTAAAGATGGTACAAAGCTAAGCATATCGCTTTAGAAACTTCGTAATTTATTTATAAAACTTAACTATTAGTAGTTAACAAAAGTAAATTTTGCGTAAAAAGTGAATTTTAAGCCTATAAAGCACATATTTTTTATACCAATCGGTATTAATTAGTCCATTTTAAATGAGTTCAATCTCTTTTCGGGTGATAAAATCAGACTTGTTCTGCAAATACTTCGGGGAGCCAATTGGCGATATATTGGGTCTGCGCTTCAAGCTCGCTTATTTGTTTGGGGGATAAAAAATAGCGGGTATCTTTAGGATCATGTTCCACCCCGGCAACAAATGCCCAATTACCCAGGTTACTGGCAGGTGAATAGTCGATCAGTTTCTCTTCAAAATAAGCGGCACCCTTTCTCCAGTCTACCTTTAGCTCATGGGCGAGGTAAACAGCTACAGCCTGCCTGCTGGCATTCGGGATATAACCTGTCGCATTCAACTGGCGCATACTGGCATCTACAAATGGAACACCGGTATTGCCTGTTTTCCATTTCTCAAAAAGCTCTTCCTGATTTAGGTTAAAGTCGTTAGCGCTTTCATTGAATCTCTCGGCGCTATAAAATTGCTTACCATGCTTTTTAAACATAAAGCGGAAATAGTCTCGCCATAGCAACTCCAGCACCAGCGGCGAATTAGAATTATGGCTCCCATGGGTCACTTCGCGGTATACCCAGCGCATTGACAGGCAGCCCAGTGATATCCATGCTGATAAGCGCGAAGGATGATCGCTATGCTTTGCTCCTTTTGCAGCACCATTTAAAGGTTGATTAAAGGTGTATTGCTCCAGGTGCAGTAAGCCTGATGACTCGCCGCCTTCATAATGAAATTCGCTGCGCGGATCATCGACCGGTTCATTTAAACCTAAGTCAGTAAGGGCTGGAATATCCCCTGCGTCTGCTATCTCAGGCGTATAAATATGCTCCGGCGTTTCGATGCACGGACGAACCTGGCTATCACGTTCTACTTTCTTTTTAAAGATCGAAAAGCT
>JAFAKI010000265.1 GCA_019235595.1 Mucilaginibacter sp.
CGTTAATAGGTTTACAGAATTAAAATTTATTTTACATTTGTAGCAAACTTTAAATGATGAAAAAGATCAGCATATTACTTATTATCATAGGCATAGCGGTAATCTTCTATTGCCTCTATTTTTTCCACCCTTTACTGAATGCAGTTGACTCTGATAACATGACTGTAAATCCAAGTGGCGTAAGATCGCCAGAATGGCCTTTATTTATTGGTATACTGACTACTTTTGTGGGTATTTGCTTCTATTTCATCGGTGTCGGCGAAGAGAAAAAGAAAGCCAAAAGATAAGCAAGACATTTATATTCTATCCTAATAAAAGGGATATAGCCAAAAATTTCTATCGGTTATATCCCTTTCTTTTTGCCGTTCACAGTCGGATAAAAGTTAAAAAAATGATCTCCATCACTTTTTTGAATAATTCAGAGCATTTTCTTAAATAGTAGCATATTTGATATTTGTGATATATATCATTTTTTATGGAAAATGCCGCGTTATTAAAAGCAATTATTGAAACTGCCATTGATGGGATCATCACCATTGATGAACGCGGAAATATTGAATCCATCAATCCGGCTGCCTGTAATTTATTCCAATATTCGCCTGCCGAGGTGATCGGTAAAAATGTTTCGGTATTAATGCCATCACCTTATCGCGAGAATCACGACGGCTACTTAGCCCGTTATCAGCGCACGCATGATCCGCATATTATTGGCATAGGCCGTGAAGTACAGGGTATGAGAAAGGACGGCTCTTTATTTCCCTTTCGTTTGGCCGTAAGTGAAGTGCACTATGCTGAACGAAAGGTGTACACAGGCTTTATACATGACCTTTCGCGTACAAAATATGCAGAAGAACAATTAAGGGAATATGCCGCAAAACTGGAGGATCTGGTGGAGGAACGCACTTTATCACTAAAAGAAACAGTTAAAGCGCTGCAGCATGCAAAGGAAGAAGTAAGCATTTCGCTTGAAAAGGAAAAAGAGTTGAGCCAGCTGAAAAGCCGTTTTGTATCAATGGCATCGCATGAGTTCAGGACACCCTTAAGCGCCATACAGCTTTCGGCAGTGTTGATTGAAAAATATTCAGCCCCACAGGGAAATCCAAATGTCGCAAAACACATCGCCAAAATTAAAGCCGCAGTAACAAACCTCACCTCGATATTAAATGATTTTCTATCATTAGAAAAACTGGAAGCCGGTAAGGTAGAACCTGTTTATTCTGACTTTGATGTTGTGAAGTTTGCCGAGGAAATAACTGAAGAAATGCAGCTGGTGGCCAAGCAAAACCAGTTAATTGTATACCAACACACAGGGGCCGACAGCAATGTGCGCCTGGATCAGGCTTTGCTAAAAAACTGTATCCTCAACCTTATCGGTAATGCGATCAAATACTCCGGCGAAAATACTTTTATTGAATTCAATACCGAGATCAGCAAAAAGCATTTGATCATCAGCATAAAAGATAACGGGATAGGCATACCGGAAGTTGACCAGAAACATCTGTTCGAGGCATTCTTCCGGGCGCACAATACTGGAAATATTCCGGGCACCGGGTTAGGGCTAAACATCGTGACTCGTTACACCAATCTGATGAACGGAAAGATCAGCTTTAAAAGCGAGGTTAATAAAGGCACATCATTTACTCTTACTTTTCCTAACAATCATGAAAACAATCCTGATCATAGAAGATAATAATGATATCCGCGAAAGCACTGCCGAGATATTGGAATTGGCTGGGTATACCGTTTACCAGGGTGAAAACGGAAAACGCGGTGTCGATCTGGCCTATCAGCATAAACCCGATCTGATCTTATGCGATATTATGATGCCCGAGCTGGATGGGTATGGTGTGTTATATATGCTGGGCAAGAATGTAGAAACAGCTTCTATACCATTCATCTTCCTGACCGCTAAAGCCGAAAGGGTGGATTTCAGAAAAGGGATGGAAATGGGAGCGGACGATTACCTGACTAAACCATTTGATGATATTGAACTTTTAAATGCTATTGAAAGCCGCCTGGAAAAGAAACGCAGACATGAAGAATATTATAGTAAATCGCTTCAAAGTATGGAGAAGCTATCAAATTTAAGTGGGAAAGGCGCAGTTGAATTAAAAAGCATTATTGCCGGACGTAAGATCAGACAGATTAAAAAGAAACAGGTATTGTACTACGAAGGGGATCATCCGCAAGGCTTGTACTTGATCATAGATGGTGGAATCAGGACATTTAAACTAGCTGAAGACGGCCGTGAACTGATGATGGGCCTGCACAAAGCAGATGATTATATTGGCGTAAACGCCTTGTTGCTGGACGAAGCCTTCACAGAAACGGCGGAAGCTGTGGAAGATTCTGCCATTTGCCTTCTGCCGAAAGATGCAATCATCAGCCTGGTAAATAAATATCCGGATATTTCGATGCAGTTTATCAAGATACTGGCCAATAACATCAAAGAGAAAGAAGATCAATTACTGGAACTTGCTTATAACTCGGTACGCAAAAGATTAGCACAGGTATTGGTTCGTTTAAGCAAACAACTTCCTGATCCTTCTCAATTTAAAATATCGCGGGACGAGCTGGCATCTATGGCAGGTATGGCCACTGAAACAGTAAGCCGCACGCTGAGCGATTTTAAGGATGAAAAACTGATCGAAAAAAAAGGCAGCCACATTCAGATTCTCGATCTGAACCGCCTGACGAAGATGAAAAACTGATAACAATCATTTTTCCTAATGACTACACTCATAGGCTGCGAGAAGTGGCAGTGGTATTTTTGTTCTTATAAATTCTGTGATTGATGAAGGTTGTAGCCTATAGTATAAACCCGTTTGAAAAGGAATTCCTGATCAGGGCTAATCAGAAAAAGCATGATATTACATTGATATCAAATGCGTTAAGTATTGAAACGGCTACCTACGCCGAAGGAAAGGATGCCGTTTTGGTGTTTACCAACGATGACGTATCCGAAAATGTGATAAATAAACTGGCCGACCTGGACGTAAAATTTATTGCTACACGGTCAAAAGGTACCGATCATATCAATAAAAAGGCAGCCGAAAAAAGGGGTATTAAACTGGCTAATGTGCCTACTTATTCTGCACAAGCTATTGCCGAACATACAGTGGCACTTGCCCTTGCTCTCGGCAGACACCTGGTAGTAGCTAATAAAAACGCCCAGGATTTCGATTTTAGATTAAACGATCTCATGGGGTTCAATTTCAATGGTAAAACTGTGGGTATCATAGGTTTGGGGGAAGTTGGACTGGCAACAGCAACTATTTTTAAGGGTTTGGGATGCAAGGTGCTGGGGTACGATGTTCAACCAGCGAGTGACATTATTGATATAGAGTTAATTAAGCTTGATGATCTATTACGGCAATCGGACGTAATTTCACTTCATGTACCACTTACAGAGCATACCAAACACATCATCAATAAAGAGGCAATCGGTATGATGAAACCAAATGTGATGTTAATAAATACATCGCGCGGTGGTTTGATAGATACAAACGAGGCACTAAAAGCTGTTGAGAATGGCAAAATTGGCTACCTGGGATTGGATGTTTACGAATTTGAAAAAGGTTTATTTTTTGAAAATCACGAGCATGATAAGCATAAAGATGTGCTCTTGAAAAAGCTGATTGCTTATCCAAACGTGCTGATCACTCCACATCAGGCATTCTTAACTAGGGAAGCTTTACAGGAAATAGCCAACCAAACCATCAAAAACCTTGACCTGTGGCAAGAGGAAAAATGTGTTGGCGATGCCTGCGTTTGTAATAAAAATTGCCGGGAAAAAATGCCGGCAACTCCGATAATAAAGGACAATTTTGATCATTTACCATAATGCTTTCCAAACACCTGATCGATAAATACAATGTGCCGGCGCCGCGTTATACAAGCTACCCCACCGTGCCCTACTGGAGCAAGGATGCTTTTAACAAACACCTTTGGGCTGAGCATGTGACATCGGCCTTTGAGATTAGCAACAAGAAGGATGGCATAAGTCTGTACATACATTTACCGTTTTGCGAAAGTCTTTGCACTTACTGCGGCTGCAACACCCGCATTACCAAAAACCACGCTGTTGAGGAACCTTATATTGATGCTGTGCTGAAAGAATGGGCAATGTATTGCGACATATTTGGCGGTCGCCCCATAATTCGGGAGCTCCATTTGGGCGGGGGAACACCCACATTCTTCAGCCCCGCAAACCTCAAGAAGCTTATCAAAAATATTTTAGCATATGCGGATGTTCACCCAAAGGCTGATTTTGGTTTTGAAGGGCACCCAGCTAATACGACATACGAACACCTGAAGGTTTTGTACGATCTTGGCTTCCGCCGGTTGAGCCTGGGTATACAGGATTTTGACCCGAAGGTGCAGTTTATCATCAACAGGATACAAACTTTTGAGCAGGTAAAGGAGGTGACTGAACAGGCTCGTAAAATAGGATATACCTCTATAAACTATGACCTCATCTATGGTTTGCCACTACAAACTCTGGGGAGTCTGGTTGATACCATAGAAAAAGTGGGTATACCGATGCCTGACCGGATTGCTTTTTACAGTTATGCCCATGTGCCCTGGATAAAACCAGGCCAAAGGCGGTTTACGGAAAAACATTTGCCGTCGCCTGATGAGAAGCGTGCTTTATATGATCTTGGCCATAGTATGTTAACGGACTTAGGTTATTACGATATTGGTATGGACCATTTCGCCTTGCCGGATGACACTCTCTATATTGCCGAGCAGAAAAGCGAACTCCATCGTAACTTCATGGGATATACCCATCAATATACCCGATTGCTGGTTGGCTTGGGGGTATCATCTATCAGCGATACCTGGGATGCTTATGCACAAAATGTAAAAACTGTTGAGGAATATATTGTGCTGATCAATAACAACGAGTTGCCGGTAGTAAAAGGCCATTTTCTTTCAGCTGAAGATATGATTATCAGAAAGCATATTCTGAATATTATGTGCAAGGGAGAAACAGAATGGAACCATCGCGAAGAACCTTGCCACGGTTTGATGGAAGGTTTGGAACGCATGCAGGATATGGTTAAAGATGGTCTGGTTGACCTGAACTCGTACAGGTTGATAGTAACACCGACCGGCAAACGCTTTTTGCGAAATATATGTATGGCTATTGACGCCCGTTTATGGGCCGATCAGCCTTCAACACAATTATTCAGCATGGCCGGGTAAAACCGTATTCTTTTTGAAGTAAAAAATGCCCTTGATAGAATCAAGGACATTTTTATTTATTAAGCCATTATACTAAGCCTTAGTTCAGAAATTGACAGATCGCGCAACATGCTATCCCGATAGGCTTTGCTAAAGATTTTCATCTTAGGGATCAATTGTCTGTAATAATCAACGCCCTGTCTGAGCTGTTGCTTAAAGTTTTCAAAATATTTAGCTTTTTTTTCATTGAGCGCATCCTTGCTATTTGCTATTTCTTCGGATAAATAATCGATATACAGGTTAAGCTCATTAATAAAAAGATTACTGCGACTTGTGTCCTTTAAAAGGTCATTCTTCCCATAGATATGCCCAACCATTTCACCAAGCGAGTATGTCCTGGAAAAATATGCCAGGTTCGGTCCCGGACAAATTGCTACGCAGGTATTTTCGCGCGGTTTCAGCATATCATTCTTAATATAGACTGACGCGGCCAGTCCTTCGCACAAGCAAATTTTCTCGGTGATTTTATCAGACGCTTGCCTGTACTCTGCTGTATCGGTTAATTGAGAATCGTCTAGTTGCTTGATCTTTAAACGCTGATATTCACGCGAGGCTGTACAAATCGGCTGTTGAGTAAATTCAGTATTACTGCATAAATACTTTTTAGTGCAAGGACTGCCGGGCCGATTTTGAGCTATCCGATGCAGGCGCTGTTTTTCTATGCTGCTGCCTCTGAAATTATTGAACAGTACCCCAAGTGGAGACACATTACTTAAGTAAAAATCGCTTTGATCTGCGTTTGCCAGTTTATTCAAGGTATCCTTGTCAACATTGGTTGCTTCAGGCACCAATAAAAACGGGCTTCCCCACCCTGTACTGTCCAGTTGATAGTGCCTGCGGAGAAAGCTATCCTCCTCTGCTGTTCCAATGCCGCCCTGTGCGTTTATTTTTTGCAGAGGAATGTTTGTTATGGCGCGTCCCTTTGAGATCAACGCAGTTTGATAGATACCAAACAATTCAGATTGCATAGCATTCCGTTCTGTTTTAAATTCTTCGAGTATCGGCCCTAATAATAATCCATCAGTAGCAAAAGCATGACCACCGCAGTTTAAGCCCGACTCGATACGGAATTCAGAAACCCATATGCCTTTTTTTGCCAATACCTTGGCCTGAATCATTGCTGAGCGGTAGTTACTTACCTTTAGGATAACCTTCTTGCGAAAATTTCCATTTTCATCTGGATAAAAATCACTGAACGATTCGAGATAGCTAAATAGCTTTGGGTTCATTCCGGCTGAAATAACTACTGAAGACTCCAGATCGCTTTCAGCAAAGCCCCGCAGTGCGGCCAGCGCATCTGTGTTTTCGTCACCGCTAAACCGGCCGTGTTTATCATAGTTCAGCTTATCCACCTTCGCCATAATATTTACATCTATAGCGCCTTTGGTCATCCGGCTTTTTAATACTTGTTCAAACAGTGTCTTTACTCCCCCCTCATCATACTCATCCAGCAGATCATAGCCTTGTTTCAAAACCGACTCGTCCGGCAACAAATTAAAATAACGTTCAATGTCACTTCCTGCCTCAAATGATTCCTCTTTGAGTTTTGAAAACTGATCATTCACCAGCTCGTTTAAGAGATTTAAATAAGCTGTAATGCGCTGTGCCCGACTATCATGTTCTGTTTTTTTAATCGGGATATATTCTAAATCGTTTTGTTTGCAATGATACTCCCGCATGCGCTCTATTAATTCATCGTCGACAATAGAAACTACTGATGAGATGCCATAACGGGCAACTTTTAATGGAGTGTCGATAGAAAAAGCGAGCCCCAGAACGGGTATATGAAAGGTGTGAGACATAATTTTATTTGTTATTAGAAATAGTATAAAAAAAAGCGGCCTACGCCGCTTTTTTAATTATCCAGATACGATTTGTCAAATCAACACAGCAATGGTCATGATTACCTGGATGAATACACTTGCAGCCGATAAAAATAAAATACTTCTGATACCTGCGCCGCCCATACAAGCAATTATGGTGGTAAAGAAACAGGTTAAAGTGATCAGCAATACTATAATAGGAGCATTATAATAATACATCAAAAATGCAGGAAGTGGTAAAAAGAATATCCCCTGCACTACCAGGGCAAGAAAGTACCACATTGTCTTTCTTTCCTTCTGACTATCCGCAAAGGCAGTGAATTTGGTCCATAAATTAACTTGAGTATCATTCGTATGAGTAGCTGCGGTCCAGGTTGCGGGTACATTTGTTTTTAAAGTTGCCATAGTTCTTTGTTTTATTTCTGATACAAATGTCCCCGTTTGCGGCCAGCTAAATCTTGATGATCGTCAACCTAAAAAATGATCTTGGGCACAAAATTTATTTGCAGATGCCAGCAGCATTTTTAACTGCGGGACTCAGGTAAGGAATATTAAGATCCATCCCGCGAAGTATAAACCAAAACCCAAGGCAAACCATCAGGTATGGTAATGCGTCGTTAACCCGTCTGCGAAAAGTGATATTCATAAAACCAGAGCTGACCGTAGCCGCCAGCATTAAAGGGAACGTACCGGCGCCAAACCAAAACATGTACTGTGCAGCCGACAACGGCGAAGCAGTATTGACAGCCCCTACCAGCGCCAGGTAAACAAACCCACAGGGTAAAAAACCGTTCAGTACGCCTACGGCAAAATTACCCGCCCGGTGCTGGATAGCGTAGTTGATAGCTTTACTTATGGGTGCAAGCAATTTGGACGATGCTGTACTGTTGAATAACCTTAGTTTAAACATACGCGAGAATCCAGCTAAAACTATCAAAAGCCCGCTAGCGAGACTGATACCTTGCTGTAAACCGGATATCCAAAGCTGCCTGCCTATGAAACCGATCAAAAAGCCTAATGTGGTATAGGAAAGTACCCTGCCCAGGTTGTAAAGAAATTTATCCGTCAGAAGAAGCAGCCATCCTTTTTGTGAAGCAGGTATAGCAAAGGCCAGCGGTCCACACATACCGATACAATGCAAACTGCCGAATAATCCTACAAAAAATGCGATTTCGTTAACATTCATGGCAAAAACATTTCTCGTTGATATAGATACTTTTTACCGTTGCTTTGCCAATCGACCGTTACCTGCCACTGGCCCGCAGCGAATTTGTCAAGCGGAATAGCAGTCTGATCTGAACTATTTGACTGAAACGTAAGCAATCTGTCCTGGTCTGGATCAGAAGGCCTTTCAAAACGGATATATCCAGCAGATGCTCCGGCAAATTGTATGAGCATGCTTTTGTTTTCCAATTTAAAATGAGGCGTTACCTTATCGGTGATCACCTGCTTTTCTTTGGCGTATACCGAATCATATGCTAGTCCTTTTTCATAATACTGCCGGTCATAATCGCCGGGCGAATCCCTAAACATTTGCACGCCTAAAACAACTATGAAGGCTACGAACGCGGTCATACCAATAGCGATCCCGCTGCCCCAGTTTAATTTAATCTTCATCATATGGCCCTATAAAAGTGGTATTAATGGTGTTGAGCACTTTATTTTGCCCAACTACTTTTAGTTTGATCTCTGTTTTGGTAGCTCTGATGCTTTTAGCAGGCAGCATCAGGAAAAATACGGCTTTGGAAGAGCTTTCTTTATTCAATGAACCGGGTGCCTGTATGTATTTGATCCTCACCTGCGGATCGTCGGCTACCAGTTTTATGTTTTGCGTTTTGTCTGTTTTGTTGATAATATCAGCATTATAAATATTGCTAATGTAATTGCCCGGCTGTTCCTGGTATAACATACCCGCTGAGCGCATTACAGTTACATCCACGTCCTGGCGTTGGTAAATGAAGTAACCCAAAACGCCAAATAATACCGCAATGATGGCACTGTAAGCCTTCATGCGACTGGTAAAGGATGGCTTTTTGTTTTCCTCAATCATTTCTTCCGAATAGAAGCCGATCAGGTTCATATCGCGGTGAATCTTTTCCATCACCTGGTTACAGGCGTCGATACACATGGTGCAGTTTACACATTCCAACTGGGGCCCTTTACGGATGTCGATACCGGTAGGGCAAACATCTACACACAAACCACAATCAACACAGTTACCTTTTGGTGTCGGATCTTTTCTGGAAAGCTTACCTCTTGGCTCACCGCGTTTGTAATTGTAGGCGACCATCAGCGTATGTTTGTCGGTAAGTACACCCTGCAGACGTCCATAAGGGCAGATCACCGTACAAACTATTTCACGCACCCGGCTATAAACCAGATAGAACACAATGGTAAATACCCAAATACTGATGAAGCCTACTAAATGCTGGCTTACAGGCTCAGTGGCGATCTTTATCAAATTCTCGCTGCCGATGATGTAAGCCAGGAAAGTATTGGCGATCATAAAGGACAGGATCACAAAAATGCTGTGCTTGGCAGTCTTTTTAATGATCTTTTCGCGGGTTAGCGGGCCTTCATCCAGCTTGCGGCGATATTTAGCGTCACCTTCTACCCATACCTCTATCTTGCGGAAAACCATCTCCATAAAGATGGTCTGAGGGCAAATCCATCCGCAGAATATGCGGCCAAATGCCATGGTAAAGAACACGATGCAGACGATAAAAACTAACATTCCCAGCATGAAGAGGAAAAAGTCCTGCGGCCAGAACACCTGGCCCAGCAGGACAAATCGCCTCTCCAACACATTAATCAGCAACAAAGGTTCGCCGTTTATCCGCAAAAACGGCCCTGTAAAAAACAAAATAAGATATAAATAGCTCAGCCAGTTACGGTAATTATAAAACCTCCCCTTTCTGATAATTGGATACATCCACCTGCGCTTTCCCTTCTCTGTTGTTTGTGGCTGCTCCGCTAATTCTGTATTCTGCATTCTATTTAATTCTTAGATATAGTCATTTCACTACCATTGCCGTTTTAGGCTTAGCATCTTTTGCTGAATTTTCATCGTCAGCCATTTTGGTGCCCTGTGGCTCTTTTGGATTAGCCGGATTAGTACCATGCAGCGATTTCACATAGTTGGCTACATCTGAAATCTGCTTTGGGGTTAACTGGCTTTCCCAGGTTGGCATACCTTTACTTTGCACGCCATATTTGATGGTTTTAAAAATATCGCTGATCTTGTTACCATGCAGCCAATAGTCATCGGTCAGGTTTGGCCCCACCACACCCTGTCCATTATTTCCATGACAGGCAGCACATTTCCCATCGAAAGTTGCTTTGCCAGCGGCTAACACCGTCGCATCGGCGCTCAGTTTCACCGTGGTTTCATCTACATTATCCGCTGATTTAGCCAAAAAAGCGGCTTTTTCTTTAGCGGCAACGGCCATTTCAGTTCTGTATTCGTCGTATTGTAACTGTCCAACACCAAATACATGGTATATTAATAAATATCCTACGGCAAAGACGATTGTGACATAAAACAGGTACATGAACCAGGCTGGCGTTGGATTATTTAGCTCCTGTATACCATCATATTCGTGCGGTATCAATATAGATTGCTCTTCCGACATCGGCTTAAGCGAGAATATTTTATTAATACGTTCTGATCTGGCAGCTTTCTTTTGAGCTTTCAGTGCTACTTTATCAACCTTCTTTTCTTCAAGCTCCTCAGGCCCTAATAGTATTTTTGCAACTACACGGAACGCCTTTAACACAATGTACATAGCTACACACAAGGTGATCAATGCTAATACGATAGCTCCAAAGCCAATATAGTTCATCGTTTCGCCTGATAACAGACTACCATTTTCGGCAAATGCAGGTGTAATGGCCAAAACAAAAAGTGATAAGAATATTATGCGTATCGGTTTCATGGCTCTAAAAGGTTAATGTTTTCTTCTGTGCAATCTTGTAAAGGGATATCGCTCATGTAATCCACATGCTGTTTGCGTAACCTGAGCAGCAGCAAGGTTACCACGATAAAGAATACAAGGAATATGAATAGTGAGAACAACAGGTAAACCTGGTTACCCGAAATATGCTCTGTGAATTGCTTAAACATGGTTTTAGTTATTTGCTGTTTTACCTGCTTTTATATCCGTACCGAGCCTTTGCAAATAGGCAATAATGGCTACGATCTCTTTGTTACTTTTCACCTTGATATGGTCTTTTGCCAGGTTATCGGCTATACCTTTTGCCTGTTTATCCAGATCCTGGTTGGCTACTTTATCGTAACCGGCAGGATAAGGCACGCCTAGTTTTTGCATTGCGCGGATTTTGACGGCGGTGGTTGTTGTATCCAATTTTTGGGTGATCAGCCAATCATAGTTCGGCATAATACTGCCCGGCGACATCAGGCGCGGGTCCATCAGGTGGTTGTAGTGCCATGAGTTGCTGTATTTACCGCCTTCACGCTGCAAGTCGGGACCGGTCCGTTTTGATCCCCATAGGAAGGGGTGATCATAAACAAACTCACCTGCTTTACTATACTCACCATAACGCTCGGTTTCAGACCTAAACGGACGTATGGTTTGCGAGTGACAGTTGGAACAACCTTCTCTTATATATAAATCACGTCCCTGCAATTCCAGCGGAGAATAAGGTTTCACGCTGGCTATCGTAGGAATATTGGATGATATGGTCAGTGTGGGCATCAGCTCAACAAATGTCCCGATCAGGATTACGATCAATGATGCAACCAGGAACATAATAGGTTTACGCTCCAACCTGCGGTGCCAGCGTTCGGTGCTTGCTTCAGGATTGAGTTTTGGAAGCGGCATCGCCTCGGCGGCTTCATTGGCAACTAACTTACCTTGAATAGCAGTTTTGTACAGATTGTAAGCCATCACTATAACACCAGTCAAATACATTGCTCCGCCAACAGAACGCATTACATGCATAGGTAAAATCCGCATAGTGGTTTCCAGGAAGCTTGGGTATTTTAAGATGCCTTCAGGTGTAAACTCTTTCAGCATCAAACCTTGAGTAAACCCTGCCCAGTACATTGGGATAGCATAAAATAGGATACCCAGTGTACCGATCCAGAAGTGAAACGACGCCATCTTTTTGGAATAGAGTTCGGTTTTATAAATGCGCGGCACCAGCCAGTACAGAATAGCAAAGGTTAAGAAGCCATTCCAGCCCAGTGCACCCACATGCACGTGTGCGATGATCCAGTCTGTAAAGTGACCGATAGCGTTTACTTGTTTTAGTGAAAGCATCGGGCCTTCAAAAGTGGCCATACCATAAGCGGTTAAACCTACCACCATGAATTTGAGGGTCACATCGTCGCGCACTTTGTCCCATGCCCCGCGCAGGGTAAGCAAACCGTTGATCATACCGCCCCAGCTTGGTGCGATGAGCATTACTGAGAATGCCACACCCAATGATTGGGCCCAACCAGGTAAAGTAGTGTATAAAAGGTGGTGAGGACCAGCCCAGATATAAATAAATATCAACGCCCAGAAGTGAAGGATACTGAGTTTATAAGAGTATATCGGTCTATTGGCCATTTTGGGCAGGAAATAGTACATCATACCCAGATAAGGCGTTGTCAGGAAAAATGCAACCGCGTTGTGACCGTACCACCATTGCACAAGGGCATCTTGCACGCCGGCATATACCATGTAGCTTTTGAAAAAGCCTACAGGCAGCTCGATGGAGTTTACGATGTGCAATACCGCTATGGTAACAAACGTGGCGATGTAAAACCAAACAGCCACATAAATATGGCGCTCGCGACGTTTAATGATTGTGCCGAACATATTGATACCGAATACTACCCATACCAGGGTGATCAGGATATCTATCGGCCATTCCAGTTCGGCATATTCATGCGAAGTGGTGAGCCCAAGCGGTAAGGTGATCACAGCGGATACGATGATCAACTGCCATCCCCAGAAATGAAGCTTACTCAGTACATCGCTGAACATGCGCGCCTTCATCAGCCTCTGCAGCGAGTAATAAATACCCATAAAGATGGCATTCCCCACAAAAGCAAAAATCACTGCGTTGGTATGCAGGGGCCTTACACGACCAAACGTAGTATATTGGTTGTGCATGTTCATTTCGGGCTTGTACAGTTGTATCGCAACTATCAGGCCCACCAACATGCCGATGATGCCCCATATTACCGTCGCAATACCAAAATTTCGGACGATCTTGTTATCGTAGTAAAATTTCTCGGGTTGCATAATTATTGTTGTTATTTTATCGGGTGTAAAATTATCGGAGGCGTTTTGCCTGCCGAATGATTTAAGTTTGACATAAACGTGACGTTCATCACTTTTTGGGCTCAGTTTCTTCCGGCTCGTCATCCAGCAGGATACGTACCGAAGGGGTGTACAGGTCATCGTGCTGACCATTTCGTTGCGCCCAAAAAAAGGCTCCGAGGAAAACCAGCGCCAGCAACACGCTGCAGCCAATCAGGAAATAAATGATGCTCATATTAGCTTTCTCTGTTTTGCCACCAGGTGAGTGTCAAGGCTGGTGAACGAGATTATAGTAAATGTGCTCAATGGCATCAGGATTGCTGCAATCAATGGGGATAGCTTCCCGCTAACTGCATAGCTTAATCCAACCACATTATAGGTAAGCGAGATGCAGAACGAGATATAAACCACATGCAGCGCGTCCTTTGAAAATTTGAGGAATACAGGCAACTTTTTAAGCGCCCTTCCATCCAGAATAGCATCGCTCCCGGGCGAAAAGTTGTTTACATTGTCTGTAATGGCTATACCCAAATCGCTTTGCTTTAAAGCGCCCGCATCGTTAAGGCCGTCGCCTATCATCATTACTTTATGGCCATTTTGCTGTAGTTGTTTAATGAAATCGAGCTTTTCCTGAGGCGTACGGTCGAAAAACATATCGTCCATTGAGAATACGGATGATAGCGATTCGCGCTCGTGCCCATGGTCTCCTGATAAAAGATATAGGCGATAAGCTGATGAAAGCGATTGCACAGCGTTTACGCCGTCGCGGTAATGCTGCTGAATGGTAAAATAGCCGATATACTTTTCGTCTATCGAGATATGTACTTCTGTTTTTTTAGCCGATGAATCTTCTTGCTGCGTAGCATCGATAAACTTTGCGCTGCCCACCTTTACAAAATGGCCGTCTATATCAGCAATAATACCCCTGCCGGGAACTTCGTAATAGGAGTTGGTATTCAGCTTAGCATAATTGTTCAGGTATTGGCAAATCAGCCTGCTCAGAGGGTGTGTTGAGTTGGCACAAACCGAGTAGATCATCTGCTTTTCTGTATCGCTAGCAGTTATATGGGCCGCAATAGCCGTATCGCCACTAATGGTAATAGTACCTGTTTTGTCGAGCACAATCGTGTCGATATGAGCCAATTGCTCAACAACAGCCGTATTTTTAAGATAGAAAAAGTTCTTATCGAAAATGCTTAGCGCAGCCGACATGGTAAATGGCGTACTGAGTGCCAATGCACAAGGACAGGCAATGATCAACACGGCAGTAAATACCGAAATAGCGCGGGGCAGATCAAAAGGCAGCCACAAAAAGAAGGAGCCAAAAGCGATGAGCAATAAAACAATGGTAAAATACTTGCTTATTTTCTCGCTAAAAGTTTGTACGCGATTTTCTTGTGAGCGGGTAAAGGCCTCGTTATTCCAAAGCCGGGTTAGGTAGCTTTGCGATACCGGTTTAACCACTTCCAATTCAATCGCCTCGCCGGTTTGCCTGCCTCCTGCATACACCACTTCGCCTAATACTTTGTTAACCGGTACTGATTCACCGGTAACAAAGCTAAAATCGACGTGTGCATCGCCTTTCAACAATATGGCATCGGCAGGAATAATCTCGTTATTACGGATCAATATCCGTTGCCCAACCTGAATATCGGATAACGGAACAGGGCGTTCGGTCTCCCCATCTATTACCTGCACGGCAACAGGAAAGAATGAACGATAGTCGCGCTCAAATGAAAGATGGTAATAGGTTTTACGCTGTACGAATTTACCGACAAGCAAGAAAAAGACTAATCCGCACAAAGTATCAGCAAATCCAGCGCCAGTATGTGCAAGTACCTCAACCGCAGTGCGAATAAACAACACAGCAATCCCCAAAGCCAGCGGAAAGTCGATGTTGAGTACCTTATTCTTAAGGTTTGTCCATGCTGATTGGAAATATTCCCTACCGCTGTACAGAACAACCGGCAAACAGAAAGCAAGGTTTAGCAAGCCGAAAAACTGGCGGAAAGATTGCTCATATGCCGATATGCCTAAATATTCGGGGAAGCTTAGCAGCATCACATTCCCAAAACAAAAACCCGCTACCGCAATTTTTTTTACCAGGTTGTCTTTTTTATCAAAAGCCTGTTTTTTTACTACATCTTGCAAGCTAATAAGCGGTTCGTAGCCTATTTGATCAAGCAGTGCAACTACTTCATGCAGGGTAGTCAGCTGCGTAGCATAGCGGATATTGACTTGCTTACGCAAGAAATCAACTCTGCTATGATAAATAGCCCGATTAATTTTATTCAGGTGTTCCAGAAGCCAAATGCAGGAACTGCAATGAATATCTGGAATATAAAAAGTGACGGTGGTAAATTTTTCGTCAGAGTAATCAATGAGCTGCCTAATGATAGAAGGCTCCTTAAGATAGTCGAGCCTTTTACCCGCTTTTGCCTGGTTTACTCCGGGATGCAGGTTATAAGCATAATAGCTGCATAACCCGCTTTGGGACAGAATGGAATAAACCTCCCTGCACCCATTGCAACAAAAAACTTTTTCATCCAGTTCAATGCGCTCATCCGCACAGTCGTTGCCGCAATGGAAGCAGGTGGTTTGCTGATCAATCTCCGCTTGTTTCATTCTTGATTTCTTAACTTTCTCAAAGATGAAAGCTAATGGACTGCCAAAGAATGATTTAAAAGTCGCCAGAAAGTGATCTTTATCACATTTCCGGCATCACCAACAATGGGATTTTAATATGATCGGCCATTTTTTTTGTGTGGCTCCCTATTAATATTTTATCTGCCAAATCATGTTTACAGTGAACCATTGCCAAAACATCTATATGGCCATGATCGCACAGCCAATCCAAACCATGCTCGGGTTTATTGCTGTTCACAATACGGTAAAATATGTTTGAATAATTGGCCTTATTCGATAGATCCGCCAGCAACTGCTGTATCTGCTGTTTGAATTTATAGGTCGGATCATCGCCATTATAAATATGGGTCAGCAGCAATTCAGCATTAAGCCTTTTCAGTAATGGAATGAGTGCATAAATCGATTTCAGGTCTCTTTCAGGTTGTTCCAGATCTGTTGCAAAAGCAACTTTTTTGATTGGTTTGAGCACAGCTGACGCCGGTACCAATAACAATGGCCCTTTCGTATTATTGATCATACTGCGGCTATGGTTACCTACCAAAAAAGTACTTAATTTGCTGGCGCCATGGGTTCCCATAACGGTCAGCTCCACATTATTTTTACCTATTATTTCAGTTATTACATCCACGACACCGCCAACTTCAGAAGTACATGCAATGTAAGGCTTGAAACTACTATCGCCGTGATTTAGCTCAAGTTCTTTCTTTAACTGTGCCAATTCAAAATCAGAGCTTTTCACCAATTCGTCATACTCAAATTGGGGCCAGACTAATGTTCCTGCCTGCGGAACCTCTGCCGGAACGACGAAGGCATTGCACAAAAGCACATCGGATTTTATCTGTGACGCGATGGCATAGCCATATTTAGCAGCATGAGTTGCATTGGCCGAAAAATCTGTTGCTATCAATATCTTTTTCATGTCTTTGAGTTTTACAATACGAATTTGGGTCATTTAATCCGGGTGAATAATGATAGCCATCACTTATTCAGCTGATTGTAGGCACGATATAGATATCGACTAAAAAAGCGTTAACATTTACCATGCAACGCTTTCGATCCGGTATAAGGGTTGATTAATTAGGAAATGCAAACTGCCCCAATTGTATATTCTGGGCTGACGCTTGTTGAACCAGGTAAAATATTTCTCTTTTCAGATCTTTATATTCTGAAAACAACTCGGCAACCATGTATTCGAGCCTGATCTGTTTTCCGGCAACCTGGGTGGCATCTTCCGGAATTATGTCTTCTGACATGAGCTCCAACTGTTGTATCTGCTCATTCAGTAATCGTTCTAACTGATCCTTTTCCACGTCAAGTATTAGCAAATCGTTATTGATCCTTTTTACCGTGTCCCGCTCACCATTATTCTGTAGGGTAAAAAAATTGTTTTCGAGTAAGGTTCGCAGGAATTTTATCTCGAACTTATAGAATTCAAGATCAGCGTTCCATTTTTTTGCAATGACCAAATATTGCAGAGAGCGTGCCGATAAACTATTCAGGGTTTCCATAACGTTTTATTTATTATGCTAAACTCCACACTTAGCAGTTCTCAGCACATGATGGCCATCATAATTAAAAATGACTTTCGTCACACTGATGATTAGCAGAAAATTGCACGTTCGTTAAAGCACAACCATTTTATATGTAAAGTAGATTTATTTATTTACCGCGCGTTTCAATGTAGTATGCGTCGATCGGGTACCCACCCGCAAGCTTATTGAGTCGCCATCGGCGTAGTATCTGCCTCTGTTTTTAATCTTCATGGTATTTATGTTAGCAGTGAACCATAAACTCTCGCCTTTAACAATACCATCCGAAATATCGAAGCTGCCTATCGATGAGGTTACCGTGCCGGTAAGCGTTGCACCATCGGTTTTAAAAGCGTAAGTTATCGGGAATTCATTGCCATCCGGCGCTTTTAGCATGGCAGACCATTTGCCATCTATACCTGCAAAATAGGTGAAAGCCGTGCCAAAGCAAAATATGAAAGTGGCCGCTGTCAGTATCTTCCGTTTCATAATATGAGAGGTTAAATGATATCTTAAAAGTAAACATTAATTTTAAAGATGTTATACCGTGAGTCGCTCATGGCAAGGCAGCAATTCCAACGCAGTATTGTACCTCGATTGACGATTACAAACTGCGCTATAAACAAAAAACGCCCCTCATTTTTCATGAGAGGCGTTTGGGGTAAGCAATGGGGCTCGAACCCACGACCCCCAGAACCACAATCTGGTGCTCTAACCAACTGAGCTATGCCTACCGTTTTGGGGAGTGCAAATGTAAAGATTTACTCGCTAAAGTCAAGGGATTTTTTAATATTACAATCACTTTACCATTTTATCTTTATCTGTTAACGAATTTTGCAGTTATGGCAGAGCAATTAATTGAACTGAATGTTACCGGAATGCATTGCAATAACTGTGCAATGTCTGTTCATAAATTATTAGAAAAAAAAGGCTTTCAAAATATATTAGTCGACTTTGCTTCGGAAGAGGTGAAATTCTCAGCCGATGACGAAGAAAAAATAAAGGATGCTATCAAAAGTATTGAGGGGCTGGGTTATAAAGTAGCTGACGATGCAAGTCAGCAGCAGGAGAAATTCTATGAAAAAATAGAGAATAAGCTGATTTTCTGTACCCTATTTACGATCCCCCTCCTGTCCGCTATGATCATTCCCTGGCATTTCCTGCATATGCCGGTTGTACAATTGATCTTATGCCTGCCTGTATTTATTGTGGGCTGCCTGCATTTTGGCAAAAGCGCATGGAACTCGGTTAAGGGCGGTGTACCGAATATGGATGTGCTGATTTTTATAGGCTCATCTTCGGCATTTATTTATAGTCTTATCGGCACGATGCAAAATCTGGGGATGCGCTATCAGTTCTACGAAACGTGTGCCACGATCATCACTTTGGTCTTATTGGGTAATTTATTTGAAAAGCGATCAGTTACGCAAACCACATCGGCGGTGAAGGACTTAGTTAAAATTCAGCAGGTAAATGCCAACCGAATGGTGAATGGTGAAATTGAAGTAATAAGCGCCCGGGAAGTACGCCCTGGGGATACTTTGATCGTTAATACCGGCGATAAAATCCCAGTTGACGGAGAAGTCTTGTCGGGAAATGCTTCTGTGAATGAATCCATGCTCACAGGCGAAAGTATTCCGATTGAAAAAGGCAAATACGATACATTGATAGGTGGTACCATTGTTGAACATGGCAATGTGACCATGATGGCAACCAAAGTGGGCAGCAATACAGTTCTTTCACAGATTATTGAACTGATGAAGAAAGCGCAGGCGGCCAAACCTCCCGTGCAAAAACTGGGCGACCAGGTGGCAGCTATCTTCGTACCTGCTGTCGTACTTATTGCTTTGCTCACTTTTATCCTGACTTTTTATGTAGGTCATGCCGGCTTGCAACATGCAATTATGAACGCCATCGCCGTTTTAGTAATCTCATGTCCCTGCGCGATGGGTCTGGCTACTCCTACTGCCGTGATGGTCGGGCTGGGCAGAGCTGCTAAAAATGGCATACTAATAAAAGGTGGTGATACCGTTGAAGCCGTAACCCAAACCAAATACATCGTGTTCGATAAAACAGGCACCCTTACAACTGGCAAGTTCCATATCAACAATATAAAAACTGAAGGCGGGGCCGATATAGAGACCGTCCGCGGTATTATCACGGCGATCGAAGAGCGCTCAAATCACCCCAT
The DNA here is from genome assembly GCA_019235595.1 of Mucilaginibacter sp. Classification (GTDB taxonomy): domain Bacteria; phylum Bacteroidota; class Bacteroidia; order Sphingobacteriales; family Sphingobacteriaceae; genus Mucilaginibacter. Next base: position 19,709 of record JAFAKI010000265.1, read on the forward strand.
CGCGCGTTCATTAGTGCATGAATTGAGAACGCTGCCTCAAAAAAGGCCTATCCTGAAAGCGGTTAGCGAGGAAAAAGGCCTGGGTATGCGCGCTGAAGATGTTGAGCGAAATCATTATTTCCTGGGCTTGGGGAAGAATGATACGGATAACGATTTCAACGTTTCGCTTTACAAAAATCAGGCGCTGCTAGCCAAAATTGAGATTGATGACGACATTAGACCTCAAGCTGCCGCCCTTATCACTGAATTAAAAAAGATGGGTATTATTCCTGTTCTTCTAAGCGGCGATAAAGAAAGCCGCTGCATCAAAGTGGCAAATGCAATCGGCATTAACGAAGTTCACTCCGAAAAGCTTCCTGCCGAGAAACTCACTATTATCGACATATTGAGAAAAAAGGGTAAGACGATTATGGTTGGCGACGGCATTAACGACGCCCCTGCCCTTACCAAAGCCGATGTAGGCGTGTCAATGAATGACTCCAGCCAGGTGGCTATACAATCAGCCAAAGTGATCCTATTGAATACCGATCTTTATTCGTTGGTGAAGTTTTTACAAATCAGCAAGCAAACGCTGATCACCATCAAACAAAACCTATTCTGGGCCTTTGCTTATAACATAATAGCGATACCGGTAGCTGCACTAGGTTTCCTTAACCCCATGATCGGCGCATTTACTATGGCGTTCTCGGATGTTGTAGTGATTGGCAACTCATTGAGGCTAAAGGTGAAGAAGATTTCTTGAAGGTGTCAATAGTTAACGGATCATAGACCATAGGCAATTTGCTTATTTATGCCTCATTAGCCTTTATCTTTTCTATTTTTGGCTTTCGGCTATGGACTATCAACCATGGTCTATCGACTTAAAATCACATGATCGAAATTTTTACCGACGGTGCATCAAGCGGGAACCCTGGCCCTGGCGGTTATGGCGTTATTCTTCGTTCAGGCAACCACTATAAAGAACTATCAGCCGGTTACCGAAAAACGACCAACAACCGTATGGAACTGCTCGCAGTTATCAGGGGTCTTGAAGCGCTAAAGAATTTGAACCAAGCAGTTACCATCTACTCCGACTCCAAATATGTGATCGATGCCATCGAAAAAAAATGGGTATATGGATGGCTGCAAAAAGGTTTTGCAGGCAAAAAGAATAAAGACCTGTGGCTCCGTTATCTCGAGTTAAGCAAACTACACCAGATCAAATTTGTATGGGTGCGCGGCCACGCTGGTCACCCCGAAAATGAACGTTGTGATCAATTGGCCGTAGCTGCAGGCAAACAGAAAGACTTACTGATAGATACCGTTTTTGAAGCGGAAGCGGGGAAGGTGAATTTGTTATAAAGTTGATTGAGTTAAGTGGTTGATTAAGTTGAGTAGTTTGCTAAATAACCTAATCAACTTAATCTAACTCAATCAACCATTCAACCCTACTGAATCGACACAATCCCTTCAAATGTTTTCTTAGTACCCTGAGGTGAAAAGAAGGACATTAACTCTTCCGCTTTGTGCACCATATTTTCTGAACCGATGAAAATAGCTGTGCGCTGATGGAGTTCGGTTACATTCAGGTCAAGAATGCGGTCATAACCGTTGCTCGCCTTTCCGCCTGCCTGTTCAACAATAAATGACATTGGGTTGCACTCATAAACCAACCTTAATTTACCTTTTGGCGCGCTGGCTGTTACCGGGTAAATAAAGATGCCACCTTTGATTAGATTACGATGAATATCAGCCACCATGGAGCCTATATAGCGAGATGTATATGGCCGCTTGGTTTTTTCATCTTCTACCTGACAATATTTGATATACTTTTTAACGCCATCAGGGAAGTGGGCGTAATAGCCTTCATTAATGGAATAGATCACACCATCTTTTGGTATTTTCATATCCGGGTGCGACAGGCAAAACTCGCCGATGGATGGGTCAAGCGTAAAGCCGTTCACTCCTTTCCCGGTGGTATACACCAGCATGGTGGACGATCCATAGATCACATAACCGGCAGCCACTTGCTCCGTTCCCTTCTGTAACACATCTTCCATAGTCGCTTTACCGGCGGTTGATTTTCTGCGATAGATTGAAAAAATAGTACCGATACCAACATTCACATCTATGTTGGACGAGCCATCTAATGGGTCGATAGCAACAATATATTTAGCGTCTTTTGAAACCGGGGAGTCGAGGTAAATGATGTCGTCATTTTCTTCGGACGCCACGATGCAACATTCGCCGCCATGCTTTAATGCGGAGATGAACTGCTCATTGGCATACACGTCCAGTTTTTTCTGACCCTCACCCTGAAT
>JAFAKI010000038.1 GCA_019235595.1 Mucilaginibacter sp.
TTACTTCATCCTATATGTTCAGGATGCTGTACCTCACTTTCTACGGAAAGTTTCGCGGGACTTCCGAACAGGAACATCATCTGCATGAGTCACCGCAAACTATCACAATCCCACTAATTGTGTTGGCTGTACTTTCAGTGATAGGTGGATTTATTGGCATACCTGAAGTTTTAGGCGGTCATCATTGGCTTGCTGGTTTCCTGGCCCCAGTGTTTGCACCATCGGCATCAGTACTGCAGCATAAAGAGGCAGTTGCGTCTACAGAATATCTGTTAATGCTTGCTTCTGTTGTCGGAGCTTTGATTGCTTTGGGGTATGCCTATATGAAATATGTGAAAAATGCAGATGTGCCTGTCGCAGATACAGAAGAGCGTCCGGGACCGGTAAGCTTGTCGTATCATAAATTCTATATCGATGAGATATACGATTGGCTGATCCGTAAGCCGCTGGATGCCTTGTCGGTATTCTTCTACAAAGTCGTTGATCTTTTGGCTATTGATGGTATAGTAAATGGATTGGGTAAATTGACCGCAAGATCAAGCAAAGGATTGCGTCTTTTACAGACAGGTAATGTGGGCTTCTACATCTTTATGATGGTAGCGGGCATTATTGCCGTATTGATATTTAGTTTGGTTAAGATATAACAATAAGCGTTTACGATATAAAAAATGACAGTTAGTATTTTACTCTTTTTGCCAATTGTTGCAGCACTTGTTGTTCTATTATTAAGGGGCGATATAGCGAAGTATGCCGCTTTTGCCTTTTCAGTAGCCGAACTGGCTGTTGCAGGATATTTCTTAAGCAAATTTGTTCCGGACGGTAGTATTCAATTTGGTGTTAATGCCATGTGGATGCCTAAAATAGGCGTTTGGTTTAATGCAGGCATCGATGGCATCAGCATGATCATGGTTATATTGAGCACTTTGTTGGTTCCATTGATCATCCTCACTACTTTTAAACACCAGTATAAAAGCACCTTCTATTCTCTGATCCTGTTTATGCAGGCGGGTATGCTGGTGGTATTTACAGCTCTTGACGGATTTCTATTCTATGTGGGCTGGGAAGCAGCCCTGATACCTATCTACTTTATTTGTGCTATGTGGGGCGGTGAAAACCGTATCCGTGTTAATATCAAGTTCTTTATCTATACGTTCGCGGGCTCATTGTGTATGCTGTTGGGTATCATCTACCTGTATATGCAGACTCCTGCGAAGTTGTATGATCTTCATGCATTTTACGATCTAACGCTGAACGCTCACCAGCAAAGCTGGCTATTCTGGGCTTTCTTCCTGGCATTTGCTATCAAGATGCCAATATTTCCATTCCATACCTGGCAGCCGGATACTTATACCGAAGCGCCTTCAGCCGGTACGATGATGTTATCTGGTATTATGCTGAAAATGGGTATTTACGGGGTTATCCGTTGGTTGATCCCTATTGCTCCGCTTGGCGTTCAGCAATGGGGTACAATGGCTTTAATTCTCTCCGTAATTGGCATCGTGTATGCTTCAGTTATTGCCTTTAAACAAAATGACGGTAAGCGCTTGGTGGCTTACTCATCAATTGCTCACGTAGGGCTAATCGCTGCAGGCCTATTTACCTTTATGCGCCCTGATGGAGCATTTATATGGACATCACAAGGATTGCAGGGAGCTATGATTCAAATGCTGAACCACGGTATCAACGTAGTTGGTTTATTCTTTGTATGGGATGTTATCAGCCGCCGTCTGAATACCCGCGAGATAAGCGAAATGGGCGGTATTGCTAAAGTAGCACCTAAGTTTGCCCTGGCATTTTTAATCATAACATTGGGCACAGTGGCTTTACCACTGACTAATGGCTTTATCGGTGAGTTCCTGTTATTAAACAGCGTATTTCAATATAATATATGGATAGCAGCTGTCGCCGGGTTAACCATGATATTTGGCGCAGTATACATGCTGAGAATGTATAAAAGCGTGATGCAGGGAGAAACCAACGCATTGACTGCGACATTTACTGACATAAGCGGATCAGAAGTTTTTGTTTTCGTTATTATATGCGCGCTGATCATTGTAATCGGTGTATATCCGCAACCGATATTACATTTATCTGAGGCGAGCGTAAACAATTTAATACATTTAGTACAAGGCAAATTGATGCCAAATAGACCGTTATAAGATTTTAGAGAAATGAACACATTAATAATACTGTCTGTTTTACCTATTCTGCTATTGTACTTAGGTCTTTATAAGGCAAAAGGAGCTTTGTTACCGGTTACTATTATTGGATTACTTGGTGCCTTGGCTACTTCAGTAATGCAATGGGGAAAAGGCATCCAGCCGATCTATCACGGTATGATGCTGTTTGATAACTTTTCTGTTGCGTTTTCGGTAATTACTATTGCTTCGACTATATTGATACTATTACTCTCAAAAGAGTATTTTGAGAAGATAAGTTCGCATGTAGCTGAATATTATTCAATCATCCTGTTTTCACTGGCGGGTATAATCGTGATGCTTTCCTACAATAATTTAACGATGCTGTTTATTGGTATCGAAATTATGTCGGTAAGCTTATATATCCTGGCTGGTATCAAAAAGAGCGACTTTGCGTCCAACGAGGCGTCTTTAAAATATTTCCTGATGGGTGCATTCTCAACAGGCTTTTTACTGTTCGGTATAACGCTGATTTACGGCGCTACAGGCTCG
>JAFAKI010000085.1 GCA_019235595.1 Mucilaginibacter sp.
GAACGGTTCTGGCTTAACTTCTTTTTTGCTTGCAGATCGGTTACTTCTATTTCAAAGGCCACAATGCCGTTCATCATTTTTAACCTGTATTGTTCCGGCAGGCCTTCCCATTGTTGCAAATAGGTCGATTCGTAAGTGGTTATGGTGTGCTTGAGTAACGTTGTCTTTTGTTCAATATCTTCTAATATACAGGCTTTACCATATGCATGAACAGCAATGTAATTCCAGGTAGGTACATTCTCTGTCTTCTCGTAATTATTGGGTGAGATATAAGCGTGAGGTTCGGTGAAAATGACTAATGATGTATTTCCCTCAATTTCCTTCCATTGCGGATTGGCTTTCGCAAAATGGGCTTGTAAGACCAACTTGTCATTTTCCACTTTTACTAAAAAGGGCAGATGCGTAGCAACAGGTAAACCATCAATCTGAGTCACAATAGTAGCAAAGCTATAACGCTGCATGAATGCAACTATTTCTTGTCCGTCCGTAAATGAGTTGAAGTGAGGGATGTACATTGTAGTTGATTAAGTTGAATTGTTGATTGGGTTGATTAAGTTAAATCTTTTTCTGGTAAACTTAAACAACTCAATCTAACTTAATTAACTTTGGACTATAACGACTCCAGCATCTGCTTCAGTACCGCCTGCGCGGCCCAAACACGGTTACCTGCCTCATGAATTACTACCGAGCTTTGTCCGTCCAGTATCTCATCAGACAACTCTAAATTACGACGAACAGGGAGGCAATGCATCACTTTGGCGTTATTGGTGTTTTTCAGGCTGTCGTTAGTTAACATCCAACCGTCATAACCGCCAAATACTTTGCCATAAGGTTCATAAGCCGACCAGTTTTTTACATAGATAAAATCCGCATCCGCCAAAGCTTCTTGCTGATTATGGGTGATCTTTGCACCCTGCGTAAAATCACTGCATAATTCATAACCTTGGGGGTGAGCAATAGTGAAGTCGACATCAGCTTTGCACATCCACTCCGCAAATGAATTTGGTACGGCTTGTGGTAACGCCTTTACGTGCGGTGCCCAGGTTAATACTACTTTTGGGCGGGGCCTTGTCTTCAACTCTTCAATCGTCACCAGATCAGCCAGACTTTGTAGTGGATGGCGCGTAGCTGATTCTAAACTCACAACAGGTATACCGCAGTATTTAACGAATTTGTTGAATATATCTTCGCTATAATCTGCATCACGGTCTTTTAATCCTGGAAAGGAGCGTACCCCAACAATATCAGCATATTGCCCTAATACGGCAGTCGCCTCACGAATGTGTTCAACTGTACCGCCGTTCATTACGGCGCCGTCACGCAGCTCTAAAGCCCAGCCTTCTTTATCCATATTCAACACCATCACGTTCATTCCCAGATTAAGCCCGGCCTTTTGCGTGCTCATTCGGGTACGCAAACTCGGGTTAAGAAAAATCAGCGCTAAAGTTTTGTTTTTGCCCAAATGCTGGTGAGCATAAGGGTTTTGCTTTAAATGCAGTGCTTCTTTAACCAGTGCCTGAACGTCGGTTACATCGTTTACAGAGGAAAAAAGTTTCATACGGGCCCTCCCAACCTCCCCAGAGGGGAGGAGGTTATTTTACTGTGTTATAGTTGAGTGATTTAATACATTGGCAAAGGCTTCCAAAAACCGATCAGCATGAGCTTTGGTTAAATTTAAAGCTGGCAATAACCGTATCACGTTGGGTTTAGCTTCGCCGGTGAAAATATGATGTTTGAATAGTAAGTCTTTCCTCGCGTGAGCTAATTCCTCAGGCAATTCTATACCGATCATCAAACCACGGCCGCGAACCTCCAGTACCTGATCAATTTTTTTTAATTCATCAATCAGGTATCCGCCAACTTCAGCAGCGTTTTGCAACAGGTTATCACGCTCAATTACTTCCAATACAGCTAAACCGGCAGCACAGGCCAAATGATTGCCACCAAATGTAGTACCCAGCATACCATAAACCGGCTGGATTTTTGGCGAGATAATGATACCGCCAATAGGGAAGCCATTACCCATGCCTTTAGCCACGCTATAGATATCGGCATTGATACCAGCAAAGTCATGGGAGAAGAACCTTCCTGTCCGTCCGTAACCGCACTGAACAGAATCGGCTATAAATACTGCGTTATACTGGTCGCATAGTGAACGAATCTTTTGCAGGAAGCTTGCACTGGCAACCTGTATACCGCCAACGCCTTGTATGCCTTCGATGATAACTGATGAAATTTCATACTTGTTAAAAGCAGTTTCTAAAGCAGCTTCATCACACCACGGCAGGAAGATCACATTATCAGTTTCGTTAACTGGCGCAACAATCTTTGGATTGTCGGTGGCAGCTACTGCTAAAGATGTCCGTCCGTGGAATGACTTGCGGAAAGCGATCACCATCTTCTTGCCGTTATAAAACGAAGCCAGTTTAAGCGCATTCTCATTTGCTTCAGCGCCAGAATTACACAGGAATAGCTGGTAATCTTCTTTGCCTGAAACATGACCCAGTTTCTCGGCCAACTGCTTTTGCAGAGGGATCTCGATTGAATTTGAATAGAAACCTATCTGATGTAGTTGATCTTCCAATCGCTTCACATAATGCGGATTAGTGTGACCGATCGATATTACGGCATGACCGCCATACAGATCAAGGTACTCGGTTCCCTTGTCATCATAAACTAAACTGCCAACACCTTTTACAATGTTGATTGGATTAATCGGATATACGTCGAATAACTTCATTTTCTTTATAGGTTAAAGCTGGAAGGCGAAAGGTTAAAGGTTATTCGCCCCTCAGGAATTTAATAAACGAAATTAGCATTGCTTTTACTTCATTGATTGCATTGAATATACTGTCATAAATTTCTTTAGAAATATATTCTAACTCATGAATCAATAAACAGGTGTATTCTACTTCGTGGGCTGAACCTAAAGCGTTGTCAAGATAGTGTGCAAAGTCCTTATCAGAATTTTTACCACAACCCTCGACAATATTCAGCGGTATTGAATAAACCGATCGTCGCAGTTGGTTAGTCAGCGCGAAACGCTCCTCAAAAGGCATTATTGGCAAAATGGTCTTATAAACCTGTTTGGTTAACAGATGAGCCTTTTTCCAAATATCAAGTTTCTTATAGTCTCTCATTTTAAAACCTTTCACCTTTTACCTTTCAGCTTTCACCTAAAAGGCGGTGGCCTTAAGCCTTAGCCCTGCGGACTCATCAAGCCCAAATAGCAAATTCATGTTCTGAACTGCCTGACCTGATGCTCCTTTAAGCAAATTATCTATAATACTGGTAATTAATAATTTATTACCATGTTTTGCTACTTGTATAAAGCATTTATTGGTGTTCACTATTTGCTTTAAGTCTATATTGCGGGTGGTAACATGCGTAAAAGGATGACCTGCGTAATAATCTTCAAATAGCTTCAATGCTTCGTCGCCGGACAAATTACTATCGATATAAATGGAAGCAATAATGCCTCTTGTGTAATCCCCACGATAAGGCACGAAGTTAATAGCATGATCAAAACCCGGCTGTAATTGTTCAACAGATTGATTAACCTCTCTCAAGTGCTGATGCTCAAATGCTTTATAGATCGACAGGTTATCATTACGCCAGGTAAAATGTGTGGTGCCCGATAAACTTTGACCTGCGCCTGTTGAACCTGTTGTGCCAGTGATATGCACCTCGCCATTTAGTAATCCTTTTGCGGCTAACGGTAAGAGACCTAATTGTAAGCAAGTTGCAAAACAACCTGGGTTAGCTATATTTTGAGCTGATTTAATAGCATCCCGGTTTAATTCAGGCAAGCCATAAACAAACTGACGGTCATTGATCTTTGAGGAAGCAGTCAACCTAAAATCTTGACTAAGATCAATAATCTTGACATGAGCCGGTATAGGATTCGCATCCAAAAACTTCTTTGCATCGCCATGCCCAACGCATAAAAATAACACATCGATATCATTAGATAACTCACTGGCAAACTTTAGATCAGTATCGCCGAACAGATCGGTATGTACTTCGTAAACATAATTGCCGGCATTGCTGTTGCTGTGGGCAAATACGATCTCCACATTAGGGTGGTTAACGAGTATCCGTAGCATTTCGCCGCCTGTGTATCCGGCTCCGCCAACAATACCTGCCCTTATTTTATTTGATGTTGATCCTGTCATTGTTCGTAGATGGTGTGGAGTAAAGGATAAATTCCAGGTCGGCAGCTTCTTTATTGCTGATAAAATGTTTTTGCCCTGGTTTTATCTCGATGCCCTGCTCAGCTTTTAATTCACATTCAACACCGTCGATAGTGAAGGTAGCTTTGCCTTTTAATATAAAAAATACCTGTGTTGCCTTTTCGTGATAGTGCAATTGCTCGGCTGTATCAGGTGGCATCAACTCCTGTTTTACCGATAACGTATCGGTATCAATAAAGGTCCACCCGTGACAATCGTCGCCCCATTTATAGTGGCTGATACAATTGTTTTTTGAAAAGTCAGGGTTATCCATTATTCAGATTGATTTACTTTGTGATAGATCATTACCTGGTTCCCAAATATTTTGGAGAAGCCTTTTACATCTTCGCCTGTCCAAGCATTGTTCATCTCACCGTAGCTACCAAATTTGCTCGACATCAGATCGTGGCTTGATTCAATACCTGTTACCTGGAAACGGTATGGGTTCAGCTCTACAAATACTTTACCGCTAACATTTTTCTGGGTGTCGGTTAAAAATGCTTCGATATTACGCATGATAGGGTCGTGGAATTGTCCTTCGTGCAGCCAGTTACCGTAGAATGATGATAATTGGTCTTTCCATGACAATTGCCACTTGGTCAATACGTGTTTTTCCAGGGTGTGATGTGCTTTAATAATCACCATAGGCGCAGCGGCTTCAAAACCTACACGACCTTTAATGCCTATAATGGTATCGCCCACGTGAATATCCCTGCCAATGCCATATGGTTGCGCAATAGCTTGCAAGGCCTGTATTGCTTTGGTTGGATGATCATATTTCTTGCCGTCTAAAGCAACCAATTCGCCTTTTTCAAATTCAAGCTCAATGTTTCTGGTGCCTGATGCTGTCATCGGTGTTGGCCATGCATCCTCAGGTAAACCCAAATGCGAGGTTAATGTTTCTTTACCGCCAACTGATGTTCCCCAGATACCTTTATTGATAGAGTATTTGGCTTTCTCGAAGTTCATATCCACACCGTGCTTTTTCAGGTATTCGATCTCGTCTTCGCGGCTCAATTTCAGGTCTCGGATAGGGGTTAGGATCTGCACGTTTGGTACCAGGATATTAAAGATCATATCAAAACGTACCTGGTCATTACCTGCGCCGGTACTACCGTGAGCCACGTATTCGGCACCGATCTCTTTAGCATAATTAGCAATGGCCGTAGCCTGGCTTACACGTTCGGCACTTACCGAAAGAGGATAAGTATTGTTTTTTAACACATTGCCATAAATAAGAAAGCGCACGCAGGTATTGTAAAAGTTTTCAGTCTCGTCAACCACATGGTGCGAAGTAACCCCCATGCGGTAAGCGCGCTGTTCAACATTATACAATTCGTCGGCGCTAAAACCGCCGGTGTTTACTATTACAGAATGAACCTCTAAACCAAGGTCGCGTGTTAAATAAATGCAGCAGAAAGATGTATCTAATCCTCCACTATAAGCCAGAACTACTTTTTTCTTCATTGTTTTACAATAGGTGAAAGCTGAAAGGTGAAAGCTAAAAGGTTATAGCCCAGCACAATTAACAAAACTTTCACGTCATTAGTTGTTATGTTTATATTATTATATTGTTTCAGGTGACCTTTCGCCTCTTACCTTTATCATTTCACCTTATTTTGTCCGTCCGTACATGCGC
>JAFAKI010000017.1 GCA_019235595.1 Mucilaginibacter sp.
GGCGTAGATTACGTTGATTTTGCGCCAGACCGCGTGGCCATGCAGGATGCTACCGCACAAATGGCCCTGCTGCAATTTATGCAGGCTGGCCGCCCTAAAGTCGCGGTGCCGTCTACCGTGCATTGCGATCACCTGATTCAAGCTAAAATAGGCGCTGAAGTCGACTTAAATACTGCGAAAGACACTAATAAGGAAGTGTATGATTTCCTGGCGTCGGTGTCTGATAAATATGGTATCGGTTTCTGGAAACCAGGTGCAGGTATCATTCACCAGGTAGTGTTAGAGAACTACGCTTTCCCGGGTGGTATGATGATCGGTACCGACTCACACACACCTAACGCAGGTGGTTTGGGTATGATTGCTATTGGTGTTGGTGGTGCTGATGCCTGCGACGTAATGGCCGGCTTACCATGGGAGCTTAAATTTCCTAAGCTGATCGGTGTAAAACTGACCGGCAAATTATCCGGTTGGAGCTCTGCAAAAGACGTGATCCTGAAAGTGGCCGGTATTCTTACAGTAAAAGGTGGTACAGGCGCGATCGTTGAATACTTTGGCGAAGGTGCCCGTTCATTGTCAGCAACCGGTAAAGGTACCATCTGTAACATGGGTGCCGAAATTGGTGCTACTACTTCAGTATTTGGTTACGACGAGAAAGCCGCCATCTACCTGACAGGAACAAAACGTGAAGAAATTGCTGCCCTGGCAGATGCGATAAAAGAACATTTAACAGGCGACCCAGAGGTTTACGCTAACCCCGAGCAATATTTTGATCAGGTGATCGAGATCAACCTGAGCGAACTGGAACCGCATGTAAACGGTCCGTTCACACCGGATTTGGCATGGCCTATTTCAAAATTTGCTGCTGCCGTTAAAGAAAATAACTGGCCAGCTACTTTAGAAGTTGGTCTGATCGGTTCTTGCACCAACTCGTCTTACGAGGATATTACCCGTGCCGCATCGATCGCTCAACAGGCTGTCGACAAGCACCTGAAAACCAAAGCTGAGTTCACGATCACTCCGGGTTCTGAACAGGTACGTTATACTGTCGATCGTGATGGCTACTTAGGTACTTTTGCTGATATGGGTGGTGTGGTATTGGCTAACGCTTGTGGCCCTTGTATCGGTCAGTGGGCACGTCATTCGGATGACCCGAACCGTAAAAACTCTATCATTACTTCGTTCAACCGTAACTTTGCAAAACGTAACGATGGTAACCCCAATACCCACGCATTCGTAGCATCGCCGGAAATTGTAACCGCATTCGCTATATCAGGCGACCTGACCTTCAACCCTTTAACAGATACCCTGACCAACGAAAAAGGCGAGCAGGTAAAACTGGATGAGCCACAAGGTATTGAAATGCCGATAAAAGGTTACGCAGTAGAAGATGCCGGATACCAGGCACCGGCTGAAGACGGCAGCAGGGTAGAAGTAAAGGTTGACCCTAAATCAGCGCGTTTGCAATTACTTGATCCGTTTGCTGCATGGGAAGGTATCGACCTGAGCGGTCTGAAACTGCTTATCAAAGCAAAAGGAAAATGTACTACCGACCACATTTCGATGGCTGGTCCGTGGTTGAAGTTCCGCGGGCACTTGGATAATATCTCTAACAATATGCTGATTGGTGCCATTAACTACTATAATAATACTGCCGATAGCGTAAAGAATCAATTGACTGGCGAATACGGTCCGGTACCCGCTACGCAGCGCGACTACAAAGCCAATAACATCGGTACGATTGTGGTAGGCGACGAAAACTATGGCGAAGGCTCTTCACGTGAGCACGCCGCTATGGAACCACGCCATCTGGGTGTGCGCGCCATTCTGGTAAAATCATTCGCACGTATCCACGAAACCAACCTGAAAAAACAAGGTATGTTGGCTATCACTTTTGCTGATCCGGCCGACTATGATAAAGTTCAGGAAGATGACAACATCGATATCAAAGGATTAACCAGCTTTGCTCCGGGCAAGCAGTTAACCGTAGTGCTGCATCACAAAGATGGCTCTACTGATTCATTCGCCGTAAACCATACCTACAACGCTCAACAAATAGAGTGGTTCAAAGCAGGTGGTGCGCTGAACATCATTCGTAAGCAAATGGCGAATTAAGCAGAAAGCTTAAAGACCAAAGCCAAAAGCAGCTTTAAGTTTTTTGCTTTTAGCTTTACGCTACAAAAAGCCTTTCCTTCGGGAGAGGCTTTTTTTGTTGCCTATACACTCGTCTATAGTGACACAAAATCTACTAAAACGCCCCTTTTAATTCGATATTATAGTGGAACTGACGTATTGGTCAGGAATAAAAAAAATAGGGCTATTCAGCCGGCTTGGGGCGAAATAAGAAACTTGTTTCCCCGTTCAATGCACTCACCAAAACCAAATAAGACACATGAAAAAGTGCATTTTTTTAATCGCTGCGTTTGTCCTTGCAACAGTAGCTTCAAACGCCCAAACCGAAAAAGGAAGTCAAACGCTGGGTGCCAGCCTTGGGTTTGATTACAACAAAACAGGTGGCGTTTACATCAGCCCTTATGATAACTCAATTACCCCTGCGGGTGGAAAAACTACCAGTTTTAATATTGGCCCTTCCTACAGTTATTTTATTGCTGATAAGCTTGATTTAGGAGTCTCTCTATCCTATGGGCAAAGCAATACGACCTATACAAACACACCGATTTATCCTGAAAAACAATCTTCTTACGCCTTTATTAGTTCGATATATCTGCGGAAATATTACATGTTTGGAGATAAATTAGGTCTGCGTACCGGCCCATATTTTGGGTATGAAAAGGGGGATAGCAAATCAACTTATTTGGGCAGTAATGCGCTTAATAGCGAGGATAGCAAATATGACGAATACAGTGCAGGTGCAAGGCTGGAATTTGTTTATTATCCTTCGAAGAAATTGGGGTTTGCAGCATACGTCGCCAGTATTGATTGGTATTATGTCAAATTCGACAATGGAAATTTCGGAAACACCAGCACGGATAATGTAGATCTGTCATTAGTAAATAAAGGGTTGACTTTATCCGTATTTTATTCATTCGGCAGTAAATAAAAGATGAATTCAGAAAGCTAAAGGCTGAAAGCAACTTTAAGCTTTCTACTTTTGGCTTTCCGCTGTTGTTGTAATAATATTATTACTTATCACTGCTTAAACTTTCTGATAACGGAGCAGTCTTATCTTTATAAAAACCTTCCCGCCATGAAAAACTTATTGCTCATCGTCAGTATTGCATTGCTCACCGCCTGTGCGGCCGTCCAGCCATCCTATTTTGGCGATAAATTACCGCCAACTACTTCGGTCGACCTGTTTTATTCGGCACATGATGTCAAACAACCTTATAAGGTGATTGGCCACCTGACCATGGCGAATTTAGGCCAGGAAACGGTCAAAAATAAGATGCGGGACTACGCCAAAACTATAGGCGCAGATGCAATTGTCATTACAGGAAATACGATAGACAATGGTGGAAAATATGGATCGGACGTGGTGAATGCAGATGCGCTGAAATACGAAAAACAGTAATTTTTTTCCCATTATATAAGCAAAGTCTTCCATTTTGGAGGGCTTTTTTGTTTTAAAACAGCTCGATGTCTGCGTCTTTTCACCTTTCCAATTATATTGGGTTTCACTGTTTTTCATGCTGATTTTAAGTGTTAAAACACACATAAGCAGTGGGTTAAATACGGATTAATATTTACGGAAAATTAACTTTAGGTAGTATATATAACTTATTAATCTTTAACCTGTAATTATGAAATTTCTAATACAATAATTTTTCTTAACAATTGTGAAATTCAGATTATTCTTTACTATATTCGGGCTTCAACCATGATTAATATGTTTAACCGAACTTTATTACTCATTTTGCTCATTTTGAGTAGTGCAGCAGGTTTTGGTCAGGTCAGGGAAATTGTGGAGCGGGATGTACGGCATTTAAAATATTTGCCTTATGGGCAATTTGGTGCACCCGAATGGAAAAAAGAGGAGCGCATTAACGCCCGGTTCAGGAAAGAGAACCAGGCTTATCACGAGGTTTTGGCATTGGATACGCTGGCCATACCGTACCTGGTAGATATGGTGAGCGATAGTACCGAGGCCAATATTCGCATACCATGTGCGGCCTACAATTTAAAGGTTGGAGATGTGGCTTTTGCTTTGTTGAACGATATTATCGTGATCCCCTGGCGGACTGTAACGGGTGAGCAGTGGAACTCCTACAGCTGTGATGCCCTACCCGATGGCGGCTGGGGTTACCTGCACTATGATCGTGTGAAATTTCAGGGCCAGCTAAGATTGTTTTTCGCCAGTCAGCAGGGAAGGTTGTGGGTACAGATGTTTAAAGATAGCACACTCAACAAACAGGCAAAAGCACAGTTAGCCAAAAAGTTCCAGCGGCTTACGCTTGCTCCTTCAGAAGTTATTGCTACAACAGGAGAGTAAAGATTTGTTGATGTCATTCTACGCAAAATAGCATGGCACCTCCACTTTTTTTTCTGAAAAGCCTGTATGTAAACTGCTCCAAAGGAGTGCCTTTGGCACCAGCTTTTAACTGCCAACTGACCACTACTTCTTCCCAACCCTCTTCAGCACCAGCAGGTTCATAGCATTCTTGCTATACCCAGTAATGTTGTTCTGATACAGGTTCACCAGTTTGTCGTAATATAATATCACCACGGGCGATTGCTCCATTACCAGGTTATCCATCTGCTGATATAAGGCGTAACGCTTTGCATTACCTGGCTCATGGTATGATTCCTCAAACAGACGATCGAATTTTTTATTGTTAAAGCCGGTATAATTGGGCCCCCATGGTATTTTGTTTTTGGAGTAGAAGACTGATAAGTAATTCTCAGCATCAGGATAATCGGCTATCCATGAACCATAGAAAAAGTTGACCCCATTTTTGGATACCAGTTCGCGTAGGCTTGCTCCCTGAGTAATTTCCACGCGGGTGTGTATGCCTATCTGGTCGAGTTGCCCTTGCACATATTCGATCAGGTCGCGATAGCCAATGGTCGTGGTTAGTAAAATGTCGGGCAGATTTTTGCCA